>NZ_JBRIMB010000009.1:0-144928 GCF_052977265.1 Shewanella sp. 0m-8
AAATGAACCGCCCTGTGCGGAGCCGCATGCAGGGTGGTGTGGGGGCTGAGGGTTAGATACCCTTGGCTACCCGATTAGGCTTTCTTAGCTGGTAAAAATAGATTCCCTATCTCTTCTTTTTTGCCATTTAAGTCATTAAAGACCTTAAAGGTTAACCCACCCTCAGGATTTCGACCTCCCCAACTACATGTTAATGTATGTATATAAGGTGTATTGGTAACAACAGTTTCAAATGAACAATAATCTCTTCGTTTTCCGTCTTGATCAAAATATTCTACAGTTGTTTTATGAGTACCAACTTTTTTATATGTTACATATGCTAGTATTTTTGCAGCATCCGCAGGGTCATTTGGAATGTATAATGTCCATATTTTATCTGGGTAAATAAAGTTTTTAACTTTTACTGTATCATTTACATTCAAAATACCTGTTAAACCAGCACTATCTCCATTAGCAAAAACTGCTGAAGAAGATAACAACATTAAGCCAGTTAAAATTGCTTTTTTCATTATTTTTCCTTTTGTATTAAGCCCAAATAAATAAAGACTTACTCACGGGCAAAAAGTAAGCCTAACAGTATATTAGGCTGAATTTCTAATAAGAACAGATTGCCAATACTTTAATCACTCAAGACTAACATCAAACCAGATTGTTAACAATTGGTTACGGCGTGGAGAGAGCTGATTCCCTGTTTCTTTGCCTGAGTGAAACAAAGAACCTCCGGCATTGCATAAAGTGCAATGTTCACGCAGGAAGAAAAGTCACTAGGCTCCGGCCTATATGATAATTCTGGGGCAGGTCTTGTATCTCGCGTCCCACATTAGCTTTTACAAGCCCAAAGCCTTAATTGTGCTATTTACCACTTTTATCAGTGAAAATAATTTTTGGGAATTTTCAAGTTAGAAAACTAACTCTTCAGCCCAAATCGAAGAAGAAAATTATCCAGTGCAGATACGGCTGCGGGCTTCGGTTTCAGGGTGAGGTATCTCAAAGAGATACTCTTCGAACGAGAGGCAGGATGCCGAACTGGCCTTTAAACATGGATGTTGTTTGTCATCGCAGAGCGTATAGGGATACTTTCCATTATAAAGAAGTGCAGCGTCTCGCAGCAGTGTCTGCACATACCCCGCTGGAGGCGATTAATAGCGACTCAGCTACAAGCTCAAACGGGCTCCCCCATAGCAAGGATACAAACAAAAAATGTAATCAGCCTTCATTCAAAGGCTAACTTACTTTGGGGCATTTTCAAGTTAGACATCAAACCACGACTTCCCAAATGAAGGCGCCAATTATCCAACGTTGATACGGCTGCAACCGATGAAAACATGGCTGCTCTACGTCATCTATGTCATCTATGTCACCGCGGCATTTGTGAATCCATTCACATCAGATGTTTTCGTTAAGCCTACCTGGACCTACTAGGGGCGAGCCTCAGCAGTATCTGCACATAAGGTCATTCCTTCACATCTGACCCTTAGGAATATGGGAAATGTCATTATGATGTAGGGAACATCATTGAACATGCGATCACGACATTCGGACGTCCTGTCCAGCACTCGCTGTATTCGATTTGCTAGTGTGATGCCACGAGTCCCGAGATAATCATCAGTGCTACGCCAATAAATACAAGCCCGGTAACGAGATTAATTAGTGGGCTGGCCTGTTTCATTTTAAGCTGAATAGTGGGCTTGGACAGTACTACCGCAATCAAACTAAACCAGATAAAGGATAAAGAAAACAATAGTAAAGCGGCCATACTCTTAGTTGCGAAACTGACCTGTGGGGTGATCAGAGTAGAGAATAGCGTGATGAAAAACACCAGAGCCTTGGGGTTTAAAATATTGGTATAGAGCCCTTGCATAAAGCCTTTATAAGGGGTTATTCCTCGCCCTTGCGTGGCTGTTTCAATCGATACAGGATCTTTCCAGTGCAGCCATGCAGCTTTTATCGCGCCCATGCCCATCCAGGCTAAATAGCTAGCGCCAGCCAACTGAACAAGGGTGAATAAAAGGGCAGAGCTTTGAATGATAAGGCTAACCCCCGTTAAACTGAGTAGGGTGTGCCCGAGAATCGCGACCGCTATGCCAAGCGCCGAGGCAACAGCTGCAGCGCGAGACTCTTGAGTGGCAAGGCGAACCACTAAAGCAAAATCAGGCCCTGGGCTTGCTAGCGCAATGAGATGGATGAATGACAGTGATATAAGTAATTGAAGTTCCATCTGATGCCTAGGTAATTATTTGATTTACTGCTGATTAAGAGCAACATAGCTATTGAGTAAATGCCAAGAAGCTTAATTTAAAACAGCTGTGAGTTTAGAAATAATAAATTAACACGATTGTGAGTAATCAGCCCGTGAATAATCGCAACAATTGGCCCATAATAGACACCGATTTTATGCCAACACTATTGGAGCGCAGAACGTGAAAGGACAGATCTTAAGAGAAATGAAAGTGCTTAAGGCTATTGATCCCGCTTTTGAAATACAAAGACGGGTTGCATTTATTAAGTCAAAGCTTAAGCAGTCCAGTACCTCTTCTTTAGTTTTGGGGATCAGTGGTGGTGTCGATTCTTCATTGGCTGGTCGCTTGTGTCAGCTTGCTATTGATGAACTGAACGCTGACTCAGAGACTAACCAATACCAGTTCATTGCAGTTCGTTTACCTTACGATGTACAAAAGGATGAAGATGAAGCGCAATTGGCTTGTCAGTTTATTCAACCTTCAAAGCAAGTTACGCTGAATGTAAAACTTGGCGTTGATGGTGTTCATAGTGAAACGCTGGCTGCCGTTGAAGCCGCGGGTATTAGCTTACCAGAAGATGATAAAATTGATTTTGTGAAAGGCAACGTGAAGGCAAGAATGCGCATGGTTGCTCAATACGAGATCGCGGGTTTAGTCGGTGGTTTAGTGGTTGGTACCGATCACAGTGCTGAAAATATAACCGGGTTTTATACTAAGTGGGGCGATGGAGCCTGTGATTTAGCGCCTTTATTTGGCCTAAATAAGCGTCAAGTTCGCCAGCTAGCTGCATGCTTAGGTGCACCTGAACAGCTGGTGGTTAAAGCGCCAACGGCTGATCTGGAAGAGGGCAAACCGCAATTAGAAGATGAAGTCGCACTGGGTTTAACCTATGATCAAATTGATGACTTTTTAGAGGGTAAAGAAGTCAGCCACTTCGTTAATGATAAGCTAGTTGGTATATACCGCGCGACTCAACACAAGCGTGAGCCAATTCCAACAATTTATGACTAGGGTCAAAGCGCCTGAGTAGCGGCTTGGGTTGCGTTAGATGCTAAATTTTATGAGCAAATAATGTGATTTATAAATTTTGATATTAACCCAATGACTTGATTAACAACAAAGGCGCCTAGGCGCCTTTGTTGTTTGTACTTGCCTAGAAAATATGTTGTTCTGTATTACAACATCGAGTATTGGCATGACTTTAAGAAACCGCTTTAAGCAACAGTTTTATACAATAGCTTTAAAAAATGGCTTTAAGTAATAGCGTTAAGCTTTATCTTTAAGCGGCATCGTTAAACCATAGCGTTAAGCGCTAACCTTAAGCAAACGAGCTCAGAGGTTGGCTTAGAGATTAGCTTAGTGCGGGCAAGTTTAATCTGGCCCTTAACTTATCTATTTGCAGGTTCGGAAATTGACGATAATCAAGATAAGGGCAAAGATAGATGGCTTGATTAAGGTGCCTGCTGATATAAGTTGTTGTGGGATCTACTGGATTAAATTGTTGTTCAGATAATGACAATGCGTGAGCGCTTTGCTGGCCACAAACAATGTGAAGTGTGGCGCCTGGCGTTAACTTGGTGGCACCGATGCAGATAGATTCGTTGTGTTTTAATAATTGTGTATCGCGATAGTGTTTCCACTGTTTATCGGTCACTGAAATTTTAGCCATTATGGTAAATATTTTACGCCAATGATTGCCATTAGCGTCGATAAGTTGCGCGATTGCATCGCTTGAGTGGTAATGCCAGTCATCAATGATTGCTGGTGGAGTGGGTAAGTAAAAGCAGGTGCTCGCGGTGAGTTCGCCGATGAGGTAATTATTTTTATTCAATGTAAGCCCTTATCTTTACCAGTTCGTATTAAAAACGTGTACGTTATCTTTTATTATTACATTATCTTTTATTATATTGCCTGTTTAGGATGAATAGCGACGCTTATGAAAGCCATTATTATTGGATCAACAAAACATCTTGCCTTTGCTTTGTTTTATGCATCTTTAGGCACTAGCATTGCGTTAATTGCTATGGCCGTATGGTTTTTAAATTCCCGTCCCGATCTGTCACTTTGGCATACTACCGACTTAACCTCTGAATATCGCGTAAACAGCAACCTTAATAGCTTTGAAGAATATCTGGAGCTTGAAGATAAACTGTTCGCTGAGCTAGAAAGTAAAGTGTATCAGCAGCCTGTCGACCCACAGTCCTTCGATATCATTAATCGTTATGTGAGAGGCAGTTATTCGGATCCTGGCCACTGGGAGCAAGATTGGAATCGCAGCTATGAGTGGCCCAAAGCTGATGCCGAATACGGCGTGTTGCTACTGCACGGCATGTCTGATTCTCCGTACGCCATGTCACACTTCGGCAAGCATTATAAAAATAAGGCTCATGTTTTAGGGCTTAGGTTACCAGGCCATGGCACTATACCCTCAGCACTCACCAATATCTACTGGCAAGACATGGCTGGAGCTGTAGCGCTGGCTACCCAGCATATGAAAACAGCGTTGAGGGACAAACCCCTCTACTTAGTTGGTTTTTCCACAGGGGCAGCGCTCGCGCTAAACTATGAATTAGAGCGCTTAGCGACGAAAAAACTAGCTGATTACTCGGCGATGATTTTTCTTTCTCCTGCAATCGGTTTACCTCCTGTTGCCGCAGGGGCTAAATGGCAAGCAAGGCTAGGTACTGTGCTGGGGCTAGATAAACTGAGCTGGAACAGTATTCAAGCTGAATACGATCCGTTTAAGTATGGTTCTTTTGCGGTTAACGCTGGGGATGTTGTTTATCAACTTTCAATGCGTAATCAACAGCTGATAAAGCAGCTCGGGCAGACGGGATTAAATGCTTTACCTCCCATTTTGACCTTTCAGTCACTGACTGATGATACCGTGGATACAAGCGCTGTGATAAGTGCACTCTATAGCCAGCTACCTGATGCAGGCCATGAGTTGGTGCTATTTGATATTAACCGTACGCAAGTCAATTTAAGCCTGATTCTAAATGATCCGTTACAACCTTATCGACAGATGATGACCGATGGAGAATTCAATTATGATTTTACCTTAATTGAAAACCAGAGCCTTGATAGTCGTGCAATTCAAAGCCGTAGTATCAATGACGCTAGTGTCATACCGCTGTCATTAAGCTGGCCTAAGCAAGTTTATTCACTGTCACACGTAGCATTACCGTTTCCTATGAGCGATGGCTTGTATGGCCCTGTTTGGGATGCTGACAAGCAACATATTCAGATAGGCTCAGGTGCTTCTCGAGGAGAGAAAGGGGTGCTCAGTGTTCCGGCTAGCGAGATCATGAGACAGAAATGGAATCCATTTTATCCCTATATACTCAGTAAAATGGACGAGACGATTATCCCCTAATTGTCAGGGAGATCTTTATCTTCTAAGGTCGTGAACACTAATTGGTTTCGACCGGCTTCTTTGGCTTGATATAGGTTGAGATCAGCTTGTTTAACCCAGTCTTCCAGTGATGTACTAAAGGTACCATTACCAATAACTGCTCCGATACTGGTGGTGACTTGAAACGTTTGCTTAGCATCGATGACTAGACTTTCAAGTTTCTGTCTAAATCGTTCCAAGTGATGTTCAATTTTTAGTGCATTACACAGTGGCATGATCAACAGAAACTCTTCGCCGCCATACCGAACAATAATATCTGAATCGCGTTTAAACTCTTGTTTTAGCAACTTGGCAA
The DNA here is from genome assembly GCF_052977265.1 of Shewanella sp. 0m-8. Classification (NCBI taxonomy): domain Bacteria; kingdom Pseudomonadati; phylum Pseudomonadota; class Gammaproteobacteria; order Alteromonadales; family Shewanellaceae; genus Shewanella; species Shewanella sp. 0m-8. The sequence goes on from NZ_JBRIMB010000009.1 coordinate 5,951, forward strand.
TGCGTTTAAGGGTGAGATCGCCTCCGTCATGACCATAGGTATCGTTAATAAACTTGAACTTATCAAGGTCTAGCAATGCGATTGCAATGACTTCATCGCTTCGTTGGCAAAGCTCTTGAATCGCTGGAAACTTATCTTCTGCATAGCGGCGGTTATATAAGCCCGTTAGTGGGTCTTTTTCTGCCAGCGCTTTTAACTTGCTATTGGCGTGCTCAAGCTCCAGGGTCCGTATTGCTACTTTCTCCTCTAGCTCTAGTTGATAACCAATAAGCTGACTCTTACTTTGCTGTAGACGTTTAAATAGCGAATAAACCTCCTGAGGAGACTCTTCGTTTACAGCATATTCGACATTATTACCTTCAAGGCTAGTGCTGAACTTATTGGCGATATTTTCTAAAGGCAGAGTCAGGCGCGCACTGATCACTCGTGAAATATAAATAGTGATCAATAATGAAATAAGCAGTATTGCAAACGTGGCTAAATACATGCTTTCGACCAATTCTACCAATGGCCTAAAAGGATTCAGTACAAATAATTGCCAATCATTACTGAGCGTCACACTGGTATAAACATACTCAGGCGCCTTATTGTCGCCGTGGCTGATATTAAGCATTGGGAGAGAGGTAATATAGTTTTCGCTAGGTTGTGAGAAGCTAAATTCGCTCAAGGGCGCTATATCGAGTCCATCTGAGGCGTAAATCACTTTTCTATTTTTATCGATGAGCACAATGGACTGGTGCTGTGAATCAGTGTTGAATTTATCAACCTTTTTAAATTCATTTAAATTGAGTGAGCCTTCGATAATGCCTATCGGTTGATGAGGGTTGTTGGCTGGGTAAATGGGCGAGCTAATCGCTACGATAGGATCATTACCAAAGCCTTTACCTAAAAACGGTGGTGAAATATAAGCGCGTTGGTTTATATAAGATTCGATAAAATAGTTTCTGTCACGGATGCTAAATTTTTGAGGATTAACAGTGCCATTGGTAAGCAAGGACGCGGGGCTAGCGGCAATGACGTTGCCTTCGTCATTGGCGAGCAACATAGTAATGAATCCAGAGTAATTATTATGTAGCTCAGACAGTAATATTTGTTCTTCTGTCTTACTGTGTTTATTTAGGCTGAGCCAAGCAGCTGCATTGGTAATCGCTCTTGTATGCGAATCAAGATAGGCTTGCGTTGATAAAGCCAGGTGGTTGGCTGAGTTTTTAATATTGCTATACAGCAAGCGTTGTTGGCGTTCAATAAATTGGTTATTAAACAGTAAGGCTGACAATAGCAAAGCGATGGTGATGACGAGGGTAAAAGTATAGGTGAGTTGTGCATTGAACGTTCGACGCTGCTTGTCCTTTACTTTGTATGAAAAGTACCAGAAAGAGGGCGTTAAGATGATCAGCAAAGAGCCGATACAAGCATAAACCAGACCATTAATTCCCTGTTTTAAAATGACGAATGCAATATGACTGCTAGGCAAGTCGGAAAATAAAAAGATATAAAGGTAGAAGAGCGGCATACCGATAAATAGCCAAAAGCTAAAGCTGGCATATAAGGCGTAAATATCTTTTCTTCTAGCTAAACCTAAGCAGAGCGCTTCAACGCCGAATAAGACGTAAACGTGAGGGCTATCCCAGGCAATCATTAAGCCGGTGACGGTAATGATTGCGGTATAAAGTGCATACCAAGGGCCCAGCAATACTGCGACAATAACGTAGGAAACGTTGCCAAGGATCAGTTGAATGTTAGCAAATAAGTGTATCGGGTATAGGTTGATGATTAAGCCGATTACGCCTAACGAAGTGGCTAACAATAATTTGTTTTTTTCTATTTTCCCCAAAAATATGCGCCTTAGTTAGGGTGGAAGTTTTTGTTTTGTCTTGGCAGTTTACAATCTATTAACTTTATAGCTAGATATCAACTTTTAACCAAATATTAGAGACTGAGTGTGCAAAAAGTAGTCAGTAAGGTCAACTTGTTTGACTGAGGCTTTCTTATTGGGAACTATCAGGTTTAAAAGAAAAATATTTAAATTTGATGATATGTCAGACCTCGCTCACATCCTTTACAAGTCATCGAGGAGTCATTCAGCTTTTGTTCAATTTGATGGCTAGATTTAAGTTTCAGTTAAGGTTAATTCATATCATGGTAGGCAAGGGCTGCTGAGACACTAAGTCTTTCATTTATTAGGCAGCACTAACAAAATAAGCCTTAACAGTTCTGTGACACCACAAACATTAAGTGCGATAACTCCGATATTAAGGAATGCATATGAAATATTTAACTTTGGTTGCTGCGTTAGCGTTTTCTGCTTCAGCTATGGCTGTAAACTGTACTGACTGCCACGAGACAATTAATGTTGAAGAGCATACAGAAATGGAAGCAAGCATTGCGACTTGTAACGATTGTCACGATATGGCAAGTGCTCACGAGTTAGATACAGAGATCCACACTCCTGACCTAACAATGAAAGAGTGTTCAGACTGTCACGAGTAAATACTCGGCAGTGATAAAAGCGCTGTAGTGATAATTTAACACAGTGCTTTTATCTAATTTGCTCCTGCAAATTGCAGATACAAAAAAGCCAGCGATTAGCTGGCTTTTTTGTATAATTTGGTCGGGATAACAGGATTTGAACCTGTGATCTCTTGTCCCCCAGACAAGCGCCTTACCGGACTAGGCCATATCCCGAGATATTCTACAGAACAAGTTATAAAGCATTTATAACTAAGGGGGTATTTCTGAAGAACCCGCACTTTATCAAGTCATTATTGTTAGCGCAAGCTCTTCATGTGTGATGAGAATTCGTTTGCTTAGTTTATAGTCTTTTATGCTATAGCACTTTTAGTGGATGTAAAGCCTACGACCTTCTCGCATCACTTCCACAAGCTCTGGGGCACTTAATTTCTTTTTTAACGGCTTAGTATAGTCATTGTCGTAGATACGGTACTTACCATGTCGATCAATAACGGTAATTTCATGCTCTTGATAAATCGCAAAAATACGATGGTCACCAACATAAACCCAAGTCTTATCACTCGGTTGCATTAGGCTCTGATCAGAACTGTAGTCTGATGCAGGGTTGGTACAACCTAAGGTTTGAGTCAAAATTGCCGGCACTAAGCCGTTGTGCGTCGTGCGATATTTTATTTTTTTGGCTGTCTCTTCATTTGACCAATGGATAATCATTGGTACGCGAATGCTATCGGGTGACAGGTTGACTCTTGCTTCGTCAGAATTACTGGTAAACATTTTGCCGCTGATACCTGTAATGACAACCATAGTACTTTTTGGAAGTGTGCTCACAACCTGCTCAATCTGTTTGTCGATAAAGTTAAGCGACTGTCGATACTGGTTAAATAGTACTTTTTGTGCAGGTTTAAACTTTGACGATGCTTGAACCGTTTTAATACCTAAGAAGCCAATAGGCGTGTCATAGCTTTCTGGTGACTTTAGGTTGAGTAAGCTAAACCAGGGTTGGGCCGCCGATTGAGTCCATTTTTGCCAGTTAGCAACGGACTGCAGATCAGATTTTGCGTAGCTGTCGATATGCTCTGAGTTAACGCGTGTAAAGTCGTTAAATATTGCTTGGGGCTGCCCTAGGATATCTTGAGTGGTAAATAACGCTAATTGATACCCTTTATCGCTGAGTTCTTGGGTTAATACTGGACTACGGAAATGTAAATCTACCGCGTTAGAGTAGCTACCTTGAAGCCCATAAAGCAGGCTAAACATGCCGCTACTAAACTGATTGCCACCGCTGAGGTGTTCAGTAAAGTCCATGTTCTTTTTCGCATAAGATGCAAGGAAAGGCATGGTCGCGCTATCAACTTGATCGGCTCGTAAACTATCAACTGCAATGACTAAAATGTTAGGTAGGTCATCAGCGTTACATTGCAGCTTTGCTAATGGGTAGTCTAGGCTAGCCTTTGGTGGCGTTTGGTTCTGCTGATCTTGAATACCTTCAATACCGTAACTTTCCATTAAGCTTTTAGCCGTAGCGGGGTAAGACAATGGATAAGCATCATCGAAATGGGTAATTTCGGTTACATCTGCGGCATCGCCCCAAATATGGATCAGGTGACTAGCAACAAAACAGGCACCAACAATCACGACTATTCGGTTACCTATATTCCGTTTGCGGATTTTTTCAATCCGTTTCCAAAGGAAATTCGCCAAAGTAAGCTCTATCGCCAAAATGGCGAGAGGTGTGATGATGTAGGAGGTGCCCCTTAATAAGGCATTTAAGTCCGCCCAGGCCAGATCAAATACAAAGGGACTTAGATGAAGACCATAATCATCATAGATAACCGTATCATAGAGCAATAAACATAAGCTCAATGTCGCCACTACAGCGGCATATCCCCTGAGGACCCTTGAATAAGGAAGCAATAAGGTAACAGGGAAGATAAGCACCAGATAAACCATAAAAGCTAAAAAGCTAAAATGACCTACGGTGCTAATAACTAAATAGCCCCAGCCAATAAATGATTCGGGAAGTCCGATGGTGTCGAGATAGCGATAGCCGACAATAATGGCCAGTAGTCCATTAATGAAAGCAAACCAGTGCCCCCAGCTTACTAAGCGTGAGACGCGATCACGTCCAATCTGTTTTTGTCGCTCGACCATGTTGACCCATTTATTGTTTAGGGGTTGTAGAGGCTAAAATCATTATTTTAGCCTCTACTTATTCTGCTTAATATATCTGTATCTTAGTTAGTTTTCACTGACTGCGACAATGCTTTAGCAAATTGCTCTGCAACTACTTGACGCGCCTCAGCTGGAACTTTCTTTTCTAGCAGATGAGTGACGCAATTACCAAGAGCCATCAAGCTTAAGTCTGTTGGAGATTGATGCTTTGCTAGCACTGCAAGTAAATCTGCAATAATAGACTCTACTTGGGTATTAGAATATTTGGATTGAATAGCCATAATTAAAAAGGTTCACTTTAAATCTTGATTAACGGCATATAATAACGGATTTTTTGCAGAAGCTCCGCACTTTTTATTGTACTTTTTACAGTGCTGGTTGCAGTGTTGGAAATTAGGCGGTGGGATTAAGTGACTCTTGTGTTGAAAATCGCCAATCAGCTTTTGCATCAAGCTAACATTCAAGCAATGCTACCTTGTGTGTTCACCCTTCTTGCTTTTGTTTTTATCTTGTTGATTTTCAATGTTTTTACCTTTATTTTCTCGTTCTGATTATAATCAGCTTATTCATTAATACTGCAATCATATGACTTTAAACGCTAGGCCTTAGTTCACTCAAGCAAATATAGATTTATTGCGACTCTCTGGTATGATAGCGGGCATTACAATGTGGTTGGATTAGGTAGGATTGCTCTTCCCTTACCAATGACAGATATCAATTGTTTCCAATAAGAGTGTGAGAAAGCCTTACGCTCCTTGCCAAATTTTATCGAGGCTCAATGAGTATTAACGTCGAACAAGCAATTATCCACTCCATTTCTCAAGATGGTGAAGGTCAACTTAGTTGTCGATTACGTCCACAACCTTTGCTAAATAGCCAAGCGGTTGAGGCGATGCTAGAAGAGTTGCATCAAACTTATACCACCAAAGCCGGTAAAGGGTTTGGCCATTTTGGTATTAGTGGTGAAGATGGCGAAGCAAACACTAAGTTTGAAGAAGCCTTAACCACTTATCGCAGTGGTGAGCTTGGCTTTGTCGAGTTTTCTGGGATTGCGGGTAAGTTGCTACAAGAAGAACTGGCTAAGTACGACTTTAGCACTGGCGGGTTCTTGCTGCTATCTTGCTACACCTACATGACAAGCGATTACCTGTTTGTGTCTTTGCTTAACGCAAAATCATCGATGACAGTACTCGACGATATGGAACTGTCGCAAAATACACATTTGGACCTAAACAACGTACAACTCGCTGCACGTATTGATTTAACTGAGTGGCAGGCTGATCCAGAATCGAAAAAGTACATCTCTTTTGTGCGTGGTCGTGCAGGACGTAAAGTTGCTGATTTCTTCTTGGACTTTATGGGCTGTGTTGAAGGTGTTAATACCAAGGCTCAGAACAAGTCGTTGATGAACGCTGTTGAAGATTTTGTGGGTAATAGTGAGTTAACCAAAGATGAGCGTCAACAAGCTCGAGAGCGTGTATTTGATTACTGTAGCGAGCGCTGTGATGAAGGTGCCTCGATTCAGATTAAAGACTTAGCCGATGAACTTGCGGACCAAGGTATGGACTCTTTTTATGACTTTGCCCAAGGCGGCAATTATGAATTAGAAGAGGAGTTTCCTGGTGATAAACCAACCTTAAGACAGTTGAAAAAGTTCTCTGGCACAGGTGGTGGTGTAACGCTAAGTTTTGATGGCCAACATCTAGGTGAGAGAGTGATCTACGATCCTGTATCTGACACCATCATTATTAAAGGTGTACCGGCAAACCTTAAAGATCAACTCGATCGCCGTCTTAAGGGTGAGTAACCCCTTAAGCATTACAAATGCCTCTTGTTCATAGCTGATTATGAATAAAGGCAAATTTACAAGCCGAACCTTAAGTGTTCGGCTTTTTTGTGTCGGCTTATATTTCAAAACAGTTCTATAAAAGTGTATGCAGCAAGTTCTAATGGCAAATGTTATTTTGCAGTCAGTAATGAAGATGCATAGTTAACAGCTTCATGGATTGTGTAATGCTTGCTCTAAAAAAGGCAATTCACACTAAAAAAGTCGAATGTTGAGCTTGATCATTGTAAGCTGAAGTTATTATCAGAAGAGTCAGCTTACTGACTCATCAACACATTAGCATCCTGTGGCCATTGCTGCATGGACTAAGACAGGTAGACTGTTTTTCTACCTAGGAGCGAAAATGCAATTGTTTGTTAAAGATTTAACGGTTATCGATTTTTCTTACCTGTGCCCTATACGAGGCATGGTTGGTGAAAGCTGGATTGTTGATGTGTTGCTCGACGGTGGTTTAGATGAGCAAAATATGGTGCTCGACTTCGCGAAAGTGAAGCGCACCATTAAAAATACCATCGATGCGGTGGCAGATCACCGCCTGTTGGTTCCTACTGCCTGTAGTGAAGCCCGTTGGCAGCAACAAGGTGACAGAGTATGGATGGATTTTTCGAGCCAACAAGGTGATATTCATCTGGCCTGTCCGTCGCAAGCATTTGCACTTATTCCGAGTGAAATCATCGATTTTGACAGCGTGAATAAATTTTTACAACAAGCCTTAAAAGAAGTCTTACCCGCAAATGTAGAAGGTATTTCGTTGACACTTAGAAACGAAATACATGATGCTCCTTATTACCATTACAGTCACGGTCTAAAAAAGCACGATGGTAATTGCCAGCGAATCGCTCACGGACATCGTAGTCCTGTAACGGTATTTGAAAATGGCATTGCGGCGCCCAAATGGGATGAGTATTGGGCTAATCGTTGGAACGATATTTACCTCGCGACAATAGACGATCAAGTTCTCGTCGGTTCATTGTCTTTGTCTCCACAGACAGCTGTAAGCGATGCGACCCATTTTGGTTTCCATTACCAAGCGCCCCAAGGTGACTTTCAGTTAGCCATGCCTAAAGCGCTTTGCGATATTCTTCCTCATGACACGACGGTTGAGTTATTGGCTGACTATATGGCACAGACCTTATCTGACAAAGTCCCTAGCAGTGGTTTTAAAGTGATTGCTTACGAAGGCGTGGGGAAAGGCGCTATTGCGAGCAGGACGGTCGGATAACTCAGTATTAAAGGAGTGGCTTTGAAACCATTTACGCAGATTGTTTTTACTAGTTTATTGACTAGCTTAGCGTTTCAAACGAGCGCGGCAGTTCAGCTTAACGGTGAGTTATCTCAAGGGGCACTGATCCGAGCCCAGGTACAACCTGGCACTCAGGTGTTTTTAAATGATGAGCCGGTACGCGTGAACGAGCGAGGTCAGTTTGCGTTCGGCTTTGCCCGTGAAGCGGAGTCAGAGCAGATGCTTAAGCTTGTTTATCCCGATGGTTTGACTGAGCTGAAGCCGTTAAAGATTAAAAAGCAGCAATATAAGATCCAACACGTTAATGGGATCAGTAAGAAAATAATGAAGCCCGATCCTAACGCGCAAGCTCGCGCTGCAAAGGATTCTAAACAAGTCAAAGCGGCTAGGGCACAATTTACTGAGAGTAATGCTTTTGCGCAAAGCTTTATATGGCCATTAACAGGCAGGATCTCAGGAGTGTATGGCAGCCAGCGTGTATATAACGGTAAACCTGGCACACCTCATTATGGGGTTGATGTGGCAGCAAAAACAGGGACTGTGGTTATGGCACCTGCCGATGGCGTGATATCACTCTCTGTGCCAGATATGTTTTATTCTGGCGGCACCATGATCATCGACCATGGTTATGGCGTGAGTTCGAGCTTTTTACACTTAAGTAAGCTTTATGTGAAAGAGGGCGATACCGTCAAACAAGGCGATAAAGTTGCTGAAGTGGGTTCAACAGGCCGCTCGACAGGCCCCCATTTGGATTGGCGAGTGAACTGGTATCAAGTTCGGCTCGATCCAACGACCATAGTCCCATCGATGAAAAGTGTATTGGCACAAAAATAATAGCAATAAACCAGTAATTCTCTGATTTAAAGCCATTAAAAAGCAGTCTTGATGACTGCTTTTTTTGTGTTCTTTGTTCAACAAACGAACAGGCTATTTATAGCGTTTTTTCCACTTAAATAATACTGAGTATTTCCAGAGGTTTTTTATCACAAAATAACCGACCAGTGAGAAAATACCTGCCAACACAATACAGCCAAGCAAAAACGGTGGACCTATGGTTTCAAGTGATGCTTGGACCCAGTGCCAGCTGGCTTCAAAATTAAATGCTTGTGGCTCATGCCCGAGTAAACTGGCGCCTAAAAGGTAAGCCATATAAAACATAAAAGGCATGGTGATAGGGTTTGTTATCCACACCAGCGCTACTGCAAGTGGTAAGTTTACGTTAAATAATATGGCTAAAGCCGCTGCCAGTACCATTTGAAATGGCATTGGGATCCACGCGACGAACAGGCCTACCGCAAATGCCCCAGGCGCTGAGCGTCTATTTAACGTCCACAGATTTGGCTTTAAGAGTAGATCACCAAACATGCGCAAGTGTTTATGTTCACGCAATGTTTCGGGCTTTGGCATAAATTTTTCAATAATTTTTTTTGGCATAACTTCAATTTGCTGTCTTAACTTAATTCACTATGAATCGATTTATGTGCGGTTACTGCATCACTATTCTGTCAACGATGCTTTGGCCATCCTTGGTGAACCTATACATCCTACCTTTGTTGATCGTAGTGGTTATTACAGCCTGTAAGCGTGCTCCATTTATTGCTGGCAGCTTATTAGCAATAAGCTGGATAAGCATTTTCTATTCACTACTAATGGACTGGAACACTGGCGAAAATATTGAAACATTGAATGTTGAGGCCGAAATCATATCACTTGTTCATACAAACGGCGACCGGATTAGTATGGATATTGTGCTGATCGATTCAATTTCACCCCATCTTGTCAGTAGGAGGATGAGATTAATTTGGAACGAAGCGCCGTTTATTGTTCCTGGTCAGCGTTGGCAATTACAGATTAAAGTTAAACCGATCACGAGCATTTTAAATCAAGGGGGATTTAACCAACAAAAGCATCTGCTCGCTAAGCACATTATAGGCAAAGGTAAGGTTATTAGTGGTCAAATTTTGACAACTGATTTGTCTTACCGTATGAGGCTTATCGAAAAGTTGAAACTAGTTTTATCACCTTATGAAAGTGCCGATCTGCTTTTAGCGCTGCTAAGTGGCGATAAATCAATGATATCGTCTGAGCGTTGGCAACAACTTAGAAATACAGGGGCGGGTCACCTTTTTGCTATCTCGGGGTTACACCTGTCAGTGGTATCACTGTGGTTGTTAATTGCTGCAAAATTGGTTTTGTATCGTCGTTTTCCAGTTTCGAGTCGGCGTAATTGGCTTTGTTGTTTAGCATTCTCACTGCTTGGCGCAGTGGCTTATGCTTATCTTGCGGGCTTTTCGGTGTCTACCCAGCGTGCGCTTATCATGTTGATTGCTTATATCAGCTTTAGCGTGCTGAGCCGTCACTCCTCAAGCTGGGAAAGATTGCTCTATGCACTTTTTGTCATTTTGCTTATCGACCCACTAAGCCCATTGAGCGCAAGTTTTTGGTTATCATTTTGTGCGTTAACCATTATTCTCCTCACGGTAACACGCTACTTCTCCGTAGCTGCTGAGGCGACATCAGGCTCACTAATGTCAGTGACAAATAGGCTTGAGACTCATTCGGCCCAAATCTGCACTTCCGACACCCATTCTCTTGAAACTAATGCTCTCGAAATCAATAGCCCGGCGGCGCCAACCCGTTGTATTACGGCTGCAGAAAATAAAAGCTCAATCCCTTATCGGCATTTATGGCCTCAATTAAAAATTGCAGCATTGGCATTTTGGGCAGTGCAGTGGCGCTTAACGCTGGGTCTAGGTGTTATTCAAGCGATTTTCTTCTCTGGGACTTCTCTGGTGAGTCTTTTGGTCAATCTGGTTTTGGTGCCTTGGTTTAGTCTAGTGCTTATTCCGATAAGCCTGATGTCTTTGCTAGCTTTTATCATTATGACAGCTCTGGGGTTTTCTGGCGGTGGTGTTTTTACTCTGGCAGCGCTGGCGATGACTCCTGTGGTTAATTTACTTGATTATGCTAGTGAGGTTAACTTTGTTTGGCTCGATCTTTCTGACGAAGTTGTAGCTGCGTTAATCATGGCCTCTATCGGCCTTTACTTACTGGTTAATATTAAGCAACTTACATGGCGTTTGCCATTGTCAGTAATGTTACTCCCGTTAGTGCTCAGCGTGTTATTTCACTTTAGCGGAGCACCAAAAGAGAACCGTTGGCAGGTTCATTTACTCGATGTCGGGCAAGGATTATCTTTGGTCATAGAGAAAAATAATCGGGCACTTATTTATGATACTGGCGCACGATATGGTGACACCTTTAGTTATGCAGATAGAGTGTTACTTCCTTTTCTAAAAAGTCAGGGGATCGGTAATATTGATTATCTTGTCGTCAGTCATGGTGATAACGACCATGCAGGCGGGGCTGCTTATATTATTGATAAGTATCCCGATGTCGCAGTGATCTCTGATTTGATCCCGATACAGCAACATAGCTGCAGACCTAAGACATTGGTTTGGCAGAATCTTAATCTTGAAATTTTAGCGCCGTTAGAGCCTAAAAAGGGGAATAACGGTTCATGTGTTATTCGAGTTAGCGATACCGGCAATAGCGTGCTACTAACGGGGGACATTGAAAAGCAGACGGAATATCGGTTACTTGAACGAGCAGCAAAGTACGGCTTTAGGTTACAGAGCCGGTTACTCATAGCCCCTCATCATGGCAGTAGAACCTCCTCTACCACATCCTTTATCGATGCTGTCGCCCCCGAGCTGGTTTTATTTCCGGCAGGATTTAGAAATCGCTATGGATTTCCTAAAAAGGAGGTCGTCGAACGTTATGAACAACGGGATATTGCTATGTTTACGGCTGGGGAACAAGGGCAGGTTAGTGTTTTATTTGACCAGGAAACTATGAAAGTTCGAACATATCGTTCAGATTTTGCACCATTTTGGTATAACAAAGTGTTTAGGTTTGGCCAGAATAAAAATCCAGAGTAGAATGCTTCTTTTGCCAAAATGTTAATCTCTCAATGACAACATCTCCTAAAAATGAAGTCTGGACTGTATTTAAGCGCTTATTAGGTTATTTGAAGCCTCTTAAAACAGTATTAGCTTTTGCCATAATCGGCCTCATTATGTACGCCCTTGTGGACGCAACATTTATTGCCGTGATTAAACCATTTATTGATGAAGGCTTTGGTGGTCAAGCAGGCCAAGCGGCCCAAGCTGCTGGTGGTGTAACGGGCGGCGTAAGTAGTCTCGATTTTGGTACTGGTGACGGTTTTAACTCTGGCAGTGATGTTTTGCTGTTGGCACCATTTGTCGTTATCGGCCTGTTCTCACTTCGTGGCCTTGCAAACTTCCTGTCGACCTACTGTATTTCTTACATGAGTGCACGGGTGATTATGGATATGCGCCAAGAAGTCTTCGAGCATTACTTGACTCTGCCGGTAAGCTACATGGATAAAGAAAACACCGGTAACTTAATTTCTCGTGTGACCTACGACACCGAACAGATTGCGCGCGCATCGGGTAGTGCACTGATCACTATCGTTAGAGACAGTATTACCGTGATCGGCATGATTGCTATCATGTTCTATTTCTCTTGGAAACTATCTTTAGTTATCTTAATTGTCGGCCCTATTATCGGCGTAGTGATCACCGTTGTGAGCCGCCGATTCAGAAAAGTGTCTAAGCAAATTCAGACCGCCATGGGCGGAGTCACTGCTGCGACTGAGCAGATGATTAAAGGCCATAAGAACGTATTGTCTTTTGGCGGACAAGAAACAGAAGCTCAGCGTTTTGCAAAAGTTAACGATCAAAACCGTTACCAAACAATGAAACTGGCTACAGCTCAGGCTATTAGCCAGCCGTTAGTGATGATTATCGGTTCGTTTGCATTAGCATTTGTACTTTATGCAGCCAGTATTGACAGCATGAAAGCAGAACTAACAGCGGGTACGTTTGCCACTATTTTAGGTGCCATGCTAGCGATGCTGCAGCCGATTAAAAACCTTACCCGGGTTAACGCTGAATTCCAGCGTGGTATCGCGGCCTGTACTACAGTGTTTGAACTACTCGATACTGAGCCTGAAAGTGATACTGGTACTCTAGAAGTTGAGCGAGTAAAAGGTGAACTTGCCTTTAATCAGGTAGACTTTAGCTATCCAGGACATGAGAAGCTAGCACTAAGCGGTATTGACTTTAAAGTAGAGCAGGGGCAAACATTAGCATTGGTCGGCCGTTCTGGCTCTGGTAAATCGACCATTGCCAGCTTAGTCACTCGTTTTTATACTGGACTTAAAGCGGGTGAAATCACGCTTGATGGCCAAAATATCAATGATTACAAACTTAAGTCGTTGCGAAGCCAAGTTGCATTAGTCTCACAACAAGTGACCTTGTTTAACGACAGCATTGCTAACAACATCGCTTATGCATATCCAGGTGTGGCGACAAAAGAGCAGATCATTGAAGCGGCGACACTGGCTCATGCGATGGAGTTTATTGAGCCTATGCCAGAAGGGTTAGATACCCAAATTGGCGAAAATGGCGTGATGTTATCTGGTGGGCAGCGTCAGCGCATTGCAATTGCTCGTGCGATATTACGCAATTCGCCAGTATTAATTCTTGATGAAGCGACCTCAGCGCTTGATACTGAGTCTGAAAAGGCAATTCAGCAAGGGCTTGATAACTTACGTCAAAACCGAACCTCTATCGTGATTGCACACCGCTTATCGACGATTGAAAGCGCAGACCAAATTTTAGTGGTTGACCAAGGTAAGATCATCGAGCGTGGTACTCATGAGTCTCTGCTCGCCAAAGGCGGCGCTTATGCCAACTTGTATCAAATGCAGTTTGGTAGCTAAATGCAGTCCTGGGTAAATAAACTGTGGTATCAAGGTCATCCGCTGCGGTTTGCGCTCTGGCCGTTGTCGCTGTTATTTGCGCTGATCACAGGTTTTAGGCGCTTTCTGTTTCGCTTAAAGGTAAAAAAAGCGCTTAAGTTGCCTGTGCCTGTGATTATTGTCGGCAATATTACCGTTGGCGGTAGTGGTAAAACACCCACCGTCATTTATCTTATCGAGTTGCTGAGAAAGCACGGTTTAAAACCCGGGGTTATCAGCCGTGGCTATGGCGTCGAAATTGATGGTGTGCGTGCGGTTTTTCCCGGCGATAGCGCGGATAGTGTTGGCGATGAGCCTGCGATGATAGTGGCTCGAACTCAAGTGCCTATGGTGGTTGGTGCTAAGCGGGTCGATGCCGCTAAACACTTGTTGGTAGAGTTTGATGTGGATATCATTATTAGTGACGATGGATTGCAACACTATCAACTGGCTCGTGATATCGAGCTTATCATTCTTGATGGTGAACGACGTTTAGGTAATGGCATGTTATTGCCAGCAGGCCCACTACGTGAAGGTGCGTGGCGTTTACGCAGTGTTGATCATGTTATCGTTAATGGCGGTGTTGCACTTGCTGATGAGCAGGTGATGACCCTTGAACCTGCCAAATGGTTACCGGTTTCTGCAAATCATAATGCTAGTGCTGCTCCAACAAAAAGTGAACCTCTTGTGGCAATGGCTGGTATCGGCAATCCTCAACGTTTTTTTGATTCTCTGCAAGTGCAGGGATATCAAGTTGCGCAATCGCAAGCATTTGATGATCATAGTGCTTATAGTGAAACAGCGCTTAATCAACTAGCAAATGGCCGTTTGTTGGTGATGACTGAAAAAGATGCGGTGAAATGTCGCGATTTTGCAAAAGATAACTGGTGGTATCTCGCGGTAGATGCGAAGCTATCTCCCTCATTTGATAAACAACTACTGGCCAAAATTGATCGGTTGGTAGCAGATAAGTAAAGGCATTCGAAATGGCATTTGATAAAAAATTACTCGAAATCGTTGCGTGTCCAGTGTGTAAAGGCAAGCTTGAATACAATAAAGAAGCCCAACAGCTGATCTGCAAGGCAGACAAGCTGGCTTATCCTATCAATGACGGTATTCCGGTATTGCTAGAGAACAAAGCCGAGCCTTTGGCTGAATAAGCTAAGCTTGTTATTCTAGAACTAGAGAAAACTAAAAGCACCGAAGAGGTGCTTTTATCATTTTGGTTATCTAAGAGTGCATATGCTGGATAGCAAATAACGGCTTAATAAATTGACGAACAGTTTTAGATTCGTAACTGCTACAGCAATAAAAAAGGCGAAGGTAAACTCTATCGCCCAAGTGTTGCTATAGCTTATCTAGCTTCAAGCACTAGCTAATTTTTTACAGCGTTGACTTCGATATTTACGCCATGAGAAACCTTACTTCCTTCATTGTCTTCTAATAACACTGTTACACCGTCGTTAGCTGGTGTGGCATAATTGATAGCGGCTGCGCTATCAATACCAGGTAGAAGCTCAACAGTAAAGGCACACTCATAGAAATCGTTATCGTTTAGAGAACCACTATATCCAATGGTGTGTCCATTAGCACATGCTGGGTATGGCACAAATTCATGAGACCCACCGTCATTGAGCAATGTATGACCGGGTACCGGTGACAAATGATCAATCACAGACTCACCGTGTATGGTGATATCTGTTAAGGTCACATCTTCGATACCGGTATTTTTAATTTTCAACACCATAAGCTTACTGCTGGCAAATGTCATTGCTGTTACTGGTGGGAGGTTAGTAAAGGTTACGGTTTCATTATCACTGGCCTCTCGCTCTACTAGGTCATCATCGACACCGTAGACCGTAGCAAGGTTGATATGATTACCTCCAGCATCACCTTGTAGCTTCATGGTGATAACACAACTCGCTGAATCACCCGCTGATAGCCAGATACCGTTACCCAGATTGGTACCATTAACATCACAATCTGCTGTGATATCTGTGGCTGTACCAATGGGGTTCATGTTGGCATCCAAAAGCACGTCATCTAATTTGTAGAATTTAACAGCATCAACTGTGGAGGTATTGGTAAACATAAATGTATAGTCAACATCTCTATAGACTGAGGGGTCATCACCGGTTTCACTGACACTCTTTGGAACTGCTGTTTTAACCAGTGAGATCGTTGATGCCACATCAACGACAGCGACCATTTCCGTACTGTCACCAAGTGCTGTGTCACCTTCATCATCTTTGGCTATTGCATCCACTTTATTCATGTGTTTAAAGCCTGCATTGCCGGTAATAGCCTTAGTGAATTTACAAGTGTAAGTTCCGTTCTCAGCGATACTAGTAGACAGCGCGCCACAATCACCCGCTAGAAGATCACCGTATACGCTGTCAGATAGTGTCGTTAGCGTAAGTGGCGAGTCCCAGAATTCGGCATCATTTTTAACCTCAATGGTAAACTCAACATTGCCACCTGGTTCTAATACTTCATTTGGATTAGCCGTTTTAGTCACGGTAATTGCTGGTGGCAGGTTAGTGATCTGTACAGTGATCTCATTACTACAATGATCACCCTCAATACTGCCAGGAATATCGATACAACTATCACCGTCAACAACGGCTGTACCGTTCTTATCTTCTAACGAGAGCATGACTAAGTCATCGTAGAACTGCGGACTTTGGTCATTGGGTAAGTCTCTGTCGACAATGTGTACCGTGAAGGCACAACTGTAGGTGGCACTAGGCAGAATTTCACCGCCGTTAGCAGGCATAGAGCAGTTCGTCGAGGTCAGGTACTGTCCTTCAACATTTGTATTGACTGCAACTGGAGTAGCCCAAAGGTTAATTGAAGCATCGAACGTTCCCTCACCACCAATATCTATTTCATCAGTTAGTGATGTGATAAACAGTGATGTCTGAGCATTAGGGTTAGTAAAGCTTACTGTATAGTTAAAGGCTCCACCTGGTTCACTGCGGGTTGATGATTGGCTGGTTAGGGTTTTAATCACGGTTGGTGGGTTAGGTTTGATAAATACATCGATATCGAAGGTGTCACAACGACATTTAGATGGTGAACCTGCGGGAGTGGGAGCCCCAGCAGAACAATTGCCATATTCTTGTTGGTTCCAAGAAGCACAGTAATTAAAATCGGCCTTGTCTGAGTTATCATCATCACGACACAGCATGGTGATCGTTTCTCCGACATATTCGTGTACTTGACTGTTGCCTGCTTTTTTACTTATATCGGCACAGGCATCACCATCTAAATCGATACCAGGTAATTCAGTTGCACTACCACTTAACACCGAACAGGTATTAGTTTCGCTCTCGTCTTTAGCACTCCATTTGCCTTCTGGTAACCAGATCCCATAACCATAACGGCTGGTGGCCGTGGTTACTATGGTGAAGTCGGCTTTAAAATCAAATTCTTCTCCATCGGTACACTCGACCGGCGTTGTTCCGTCAGGGTTAGTCACATTTTTGACTTCACTGACTCGAATATCATTGGCGGTACAGGTTAAATGGCTACCAGAGTATTGGGCTAAGCAGACATTATTTTTCAGTTGCGGCAAGAATCCCGCATCTGCGGTTGACAGACTCGTGACGCCATAAAGGGTCGTTGCGCTTACCAGCGCAATACCGAGCGCTTTGATAAGTCGTTTGCATTTAAATCGTTTCATAATATTTACCATCTTAATTAGTTAATATGGATAAAACGTACTTGTTACTTTTTGCTAGCCAACTTTTGATAAAGTGCTAGCGTGAAATGTTTAGATATTCGGCGTAATTTAGCGTTGCGCCGTTGTCGACATAGTGCCGATAAAGCTGAACACCGGAGTGAAATAGCTCTATGTCACCGGGCTTCAGTGAGTGAGATTTAGTGAGTGGGTATTCAAACTTGTGACTAAAGAATAAGCAAACACTGCGCCATAGATGTAAGGTTCTGAATACAAAGTTAAAAGTGATACTTAGCGCAGCTTTAAAATGTATTGATGTTTCAAGGATGAAACAGGGGGCGATTAGAGTTAATTTTTAACTGTTTGTTTGTGCTCGATTTACACTCTAATGTTGTTCAAGCAGATAGTGTAACGCTTGTTACACTTGGTGTTGCAGCGCATGTCTTTGTAGTATTGGATGTGTCGACATTATGCTGCAATAGTGGGAGTCACGAATGGTGTTTGCACCGCTAGAGTTCGATTTTGCATTTCTTAATCAAACGATAAAAGGTGGTTCTGGATATTTTAAGTTCTCGGGCAGCTGCCGATATATTGTGGTTATTACGTTTAATAGCATCGAGCAGTAGTTCTGTGTCGATTTCAACCCTGTGCTGGGCTAAGTCAACAACATCGTTGTCAGCAGGCTGAATCTTGGTGATTTTTATCCCTAAGTCTGCTTCACTTAACGGGTCACCATTTGCCATTATAATGGCTCTATGTATGCGGTTTTTAAGCTCTCTGACATTACCAGGCCACTCATAGGCAAGCATGGTTTCTGCTGCTTGAGGCGAAAGCGTGTATTGCTGTGCTTTAGAGCTGAAGATTTTTAAATATTCATTGGCGAGCAGTGTTATGTCCGCTTTATGCTCTCTAAGACTCGGTGCGTGAATGTGTAGAATATTAATCCGATAGTATAGATCTTCACGAAATCGCCCCTCTTCAACAGCGGTTTCAAGGTTAATGTGAGAAGCGAAAATAATTCTACAATCAATAGTAATGGCTTTATTGCCGCCTAGGCGCTCTATGATGTGTTCTTCTAGAAAATGTAATAGATTAACTTGAGACTCTAATGATAGATCACCAATTTCATCTAAAAATAGCGTTCCCTTATTAGCCCTTTCTATATGACCAATATATTGCCTATCAGCGCCGGTGAAAGCGCCTTTTTCATGGCCAAATAGTTCGGATTGAATAAGGTTTTGGGGAAGGGCGCCGCAGTTGATCGTGATTAATGGGCCTAAACGCCGTTTGGATTGCTCGTGGATCAAGCGGGCGCAAAGGCCTTTACCTGTACCTGTTTCGCCGCTAATGAGAACTGATTCATCAGAGCCTGCCACTTTGGATAGGTTACATCTTAGCTGCTTGATAAGCTTAGTCTCCCCGAGTAATTGGTGATTGTTACAAGGAGAGGGGCTGAGAGAAGAATAAGGACAGTTGCTCTGCTGGGAAAGCGTTTCTTTTATGACGGCCATACCATATGCGTGGCCTAATGTGTGATTTAGACGATCCCAGTCAATGGGCTGGTGGTGATAATCAGCAAAGTAGCTAGATAAACATGAGGTTAGGTTTTTATCCTGAGTATGCGTTTTTGCAGTGATCGCTATCCAGATAAGGTTATTTTGATGAGCATTGAGGTGTTTTATGGTGCGTAATATCTGTAGCTTGTGACCGTTTGAGATTATTGCTATTGCAACTTTAATCTTGGTTGAATTTACGCATTGCAGCGCACTAGCAAGGCCATCGGCCTGAGTACAGTGCCAATTAAAGGGTTTGAGTTGTCTCTCTCCTTGAAAATCGTGGTCGGTAAAGTTTAATACCAATAGCTCCCTTATCGGTGACTCGCTATGTTTAAAATTGCTCATGGTATTGTCTAGAAGAGGGCTTGTGCTTATTACCAAGTAGAGAATAAGTTATGCACAAATTTTAGGCTGTATATGGGGGATCGCAAGTCTTACAATGTGGGAGCATCTGCGTAACACAGTCTTAAGTCATCTAATTGTTTGTAAAAGCGGTTATTATTATTTTTTATGTTGTCTTAATATTGAGACAGTGGGCCTCAGCCTCCAAGCAGTGTTAAGTAAGCAGCGGTAATATGGTGTTTTTTGATGATGAAAAAATGAGCTCCTCCCTGAGCTCTTATTAGTTGTAGCATTGGTTATAACTATTAGGTTATAGGCATTAGTATGGACTTGGGAGCGCCGGACAATCTGCGGGGGCGCTCGGTACATACTTAACCCCGTTACCATCGGCAACCTTCATGTTGTTAAAGGTATCGAGCAAGGTCTTGTAGTGATTTTGCGCTGCGGCGTCGGTACCTTGCCATGCCGCAATAGCAGCTGAAACGATATCTGCGCTAGACATAGTGCCTCCGCCAGGCATCATTAACACCGCATCACCGCCAAGGCGGTACTCAATATTGAACAAAAATGCCAGTAATTGCTGGGCAAGTTGTTCCCTTGGATCGCCGCCACCATTACCGTCAATGAGAAAATGTGACACTTCGGCTTTCACGGTACCCGCACCAGCTGAAATTCCATCTGTGATTGAGTCATTTTTGTATGCAGCATCGACAGGTGTACCATTGGTGAACATACCGTCAAATGGCTCATCGCCTTTACCGAAGTAGCTTGTTTCGCTGTCATAAGGGTCTAAACCATTGATATAACTTGTGACAAATGCTGCTTCCATTTCGCCCAGCCCGTTTTTGTTATGCCAATAGCCTTTAGTGCCGAAACTCGCCTCCTTGAAACAGATATTAGTAAATACCACGTCACCTAAAGGCGTGCTGCTATTGTCTAGGTAGGCATTACCCATGATAGGGGGGAATCGACCATCTGGGCCGCTAGCCTCGGAGCGCACATCAAACTCAAGAGTGACACTTGATGTTGCCATCCAGCCTTGAGCAGATGCCTCTTCAACTTGGTAGAAGTCTGATGGATAGGGAGTTAGCGGTGCATCACCATATCCATTGGGTAATAGAACGCTGAAGGTCATCATACCGTTGGCATCTGTTATGCGGTTTGCATAACCGTTTTCTAGGATCGGGTCGGCGGTGAGTCCAAAGCGTGCTACCACTTCGTCATACACGTCTTTATTAACCGTGCTACTGATAGTATCGGGTATAGGGCCACCGTTAGACTCAAGTAAGCTAGGTGCATACTTTAATCGAACTGGCCAGTTGGCTATCCCAACTTCGTTGGCATCATGGATACCATTATTATTGGTATCGAATACTTTTTTAACCGCAATATTGGCAAAACCCACCTGACTTAATGTAAGAGTGATCTGTGGATCGCTAGCTACCATAGGCTCTACACCTAAGGCTGCAGGGATAAAATCAGAGAACTCATTACTGGTATGTGGCGCTAAGCCGTCATCAAACAAATCAGGACAAGGCATTTCCATGACGAAACGCTGGATAAAGTCATTAGCGTCATCGCCATCCCAAAGATTAGGATCCTCTGGGCCGGTATTGAGTGAGCTAAACGCTTGGTAGTCATGAACATAACCTGATGTGGTTAAATATTGACTATTGAGGTTCTTGTCTTGATGCTCTGTCCATCTGAAGTGGTCTAAAGACCATGTATCATTTAACTGGCCTAGTGCCTCTTTAAGCAAGATAGTGGTTGGGTCGCCACTTGACTCGTCATTGGTGTTGTCGTCATTACGCACATTTATGCCATCTTCGATACCATATTGCCATTGCCAGATAAACTTCTCGCCTAGGTCTAAACGACAGTTTAAGTTGGCATCGTGGTAGTTACGCAGTGCGATAATACCGTACTGAGGTTTTTTCTCTTTTACCTTAAAGTTGTCGGTTTTAGCATAGCGTGGAATAAAGCCGTGAAAGCCTTCATTTTGCTCGCTATATTTATCCGTACGGGTCATCCAAGCTTTATAAACTCCACCTTTATTGGGAGTGTCGGCATAAGGGTAGAGCTGAATGACCATGGCATTGAGAGGGGTTCCACCGTGATCGATGTCTGGGTTAAATTCATGAACCGTAATCGTTTTTTTACCATTGGTTGGGAACTTTGTACAGGAAACCAACTTTCCCTTATCCAAGTAAGTACGGCTCTCTCCTAGGTATTGGGTAATGACGCCATTTTCGATTTTTACTTCTCGGCAGTCGACAGGATCGAGGGAGAGTAGTTGCTTACCGCTAGGATCGGTGACTTGGAAATAGTAGTTACCATCAGGAAGCGCCGCAGCGGATGCTGGCGCATTCATTCTAGGCCCACCATCAAGATAGACTTCGAGTTTACTTCCATATCTCACATTCTCATTAACTATGCCACCATCGGCTGTGGTGGTGAAAATCGCACCCGATAGCGCATTAGCTGCTATTGGCAGTCCTGCAAGGACAAGTGCTGCAAACATAGGTAAAAATGAGAAACGAGGTTTATTGTGAATACTCATAATTGATACCTCATTTATCGCAATATTCATCCTGATTTAATACATATTTGATGCCAACAATTAGGCTATAAGATTCAATGAGATAGACTTTACTCATGACTAAGGTGTCGCAAGAGGGTGACACTCCCAGTTATCTTTAGAGTCTTCAATGATTTAACGTGTCGCATTAGTGGAACAGAATCTTGGGGGCGGAGAAAAGAGGAAGGGCGAACATCTGCTATTTTTCTATGAATGCTTTCTATGAATACTTTTCTTTGAACTAAAGTGCAAAAAGGCTGAATAAACAGCCTTTTTGGGTTTCATCTACGTGTTTGTCTGTATTAATTCATCCAAGGTAATAGCCTTCTTGAGAATCTATCAGCTTGACCAAGGCGTATAGCACTGTTGTGACGCATTCTATACAGGGCTTGATAACACAAGGGCACTAAATACAAGCTAGTGACGGTTGAGAAGGTGAGGCCGCCGATAATCGCAATCGCCATCGGCGAGTATGATGGACCGCCACCGCCGAGCTGAGTATCACCCATGGCAAGTGGGACTAAGCCTAATACTGTTGTTCCTACTGTCATAAGCACTGGACGCAGACGGGTGAAACATACGGCGCTAATGGTGTCTGATAACTCATCAAGCTCAGGTGATAGTTGATTAATCTGATCCACCAGTACAATGCCGTTATTGACCACAATACCCATCAAGATCAAAATCCCAATCATCGCCATAATTGACATAGGCGTACCCGTAAACAGTAGTGCCCAAAATACGCCGGTAATGGAGAATAGGATTGAGGTGATAATTGCAGTTGGCAATAATAACGACTCAAACAGCGCGGCCATGACTATGTAGATCATCGCAATCGCCAAGATCATATTGGTTGCCATTACCGCTTCATCTTCATCTTGTTTTTGAAAGCCACCTCTTAATGAATAGCCGTAACCTGCAGGGAAGTTAACGTTGTCCATCACTTGAGTGATTTTGTTCTGCGCTTCCTCAGTCGTCAGTTCATCTAGATTTGCACCAATCGACAGTGCGGTCTGTCTATCGTAATGCCGAATGGTATCGAATCTTGGTAAAACCTCAACCTTGGCCAAGCTGTCTAAGGTGTAGACACGGTTATCGATGCGGATCACTGGCAGTTGTTTTAACTTCTCAAGCGATAATCGCCATTGCTGCTCAAACGACATTTCGATACGCAGTTCTCCATTGGGATCATGGCGAAATGATCGTAGAGGTGTACCTCGAAGCGCCATCGAGATGCTCGACGCAATTTCATTGAGCTTAAGATCGAGTCTCGCGGCCATTTGGCGGTCGATGCGGATCACCACTTCTTGTTGGGCACCGTTTAATTCAGAACGCACATCAGTGAGTCCATCAATATTGCTAAGCAGAGGAATGACTTGCTGGCTAAGGCGAATTAACTCAGAAGTTGAACGACCAGTGAGAGAGACGCGCACACCGTTGTTTTCCCCACCCCAGCCAAATTGTGGCTTAGCGATGGCAAACTTAGGAAAACCTTCACGAATGGTTTTCTTGAGTGCTTTCATATCGACTTCGGTATCTTCTTTTAAAATCAATGTCGATTGACCTCTGTCGGCAGAAAAGTAGCTGTATACCGAATCAATTTGGAACTTGTCTTTATTGGCATATAGGTAGCTTTCCATCTTAGTTATCATGGCTTCGGTGACATCTAAACTATGGCGGCCTTCCACTTGATAGTTAATGTATAAACGATTATTGCCTTCACCATCTGATTGATCCTGGCTGACCATACTCAGGGGCAGTGCAGTTGACGCTAAGATCACGAAAGCTAACACACCCGATAGGCGTGGGTGAGCTAAGATCCAGTTGAGGCTACGACGATAGTTTGTTTGCAACCGACTCTGCTTAGTCGTCTTTTTGGCTTTAAAAGTCATTTTACTGAGCATTAATGGCAGCAGAGTTTTAGCGACTAACAAAGATGCAGCCAGTGAAATACAGATAGCGATAGCCACATGTTCTAAAAAGATGGTGAGCTCGACTTTGACGCCGAAAATATTGGGTAAAAATACGATTGCCGTGGTCATGGTGCCCGCTAGTACAGCAAGCGAGACTTTGTCGACGCCCAGAAGAATCGCGCTCGTCGTCATCGGTGCATTGACCGCTTTTTGCTCATCAGCGCTAGCACTCGGTTTAGCATTGCCATCAGTATCGAGTGCCTGCTTTTCTTGCAGTACGCTTTCGGTCACGACCACGGCGTTATCAATCAACATACCTACCGCAAGTAATAAGCCCATCATAGACAAGATATTGAGGCTGTAGCCAAGTAAATACATGGCAGCGAGGGTCATGCAGATAGCAATCGGCACAGAAGAGACAATCACTAAGGTCATTTTTAGATCGCGAAGAAACAGGTACAGAACGACAAATGACAGTAGGGCGCCAATTAACCCCGCAGCAAGTAAATCGCGCAGCGATGAGGTAACCCCATAGGCCTGATCTTCCATGACAAACAGTTTAATGCCCTCAAACTGTGAGTCCTGTTTAGCCTCATCAATGACCTTCATGACGCGTTCTGATACCTCGACTAGATTCGCGCCCGACTCTTTAAAGACATCTAAACCCACGGCGTAGTTCTGATCTAAATGACGGCCATCTAATCGCTCCGGCAGTGAAAAACTGACCGTTGCAATATCCCCTAAGGTGATCCCCGGCGCGAGCACTAAGGCGGTAATATCATCTAAGTTTCTAAACTCGCCTTTTGGCGAGACTTGATAAACACGAGAGTCAGTTTTTAGCACCCCCGCGTTAATGACAAAGTTTTCTTGCTGTAAACGGCGGTTAAGTGCTTGGACTGAAATATTGCTCGATGCCAGCTTATCGGCATTAATGCGAATTTCAATCTGCTTCTGTTCAACCCCATAAAGTGTAACCTGTGATACGCCTTCAACGCGCTCAAGCGGTCTTTTAAGCTGCTTGTCGAGCAGGTCAAACGCGCTAGATAGTTCGCGGTCGCTCGATATTCGCAAGTTGAGTACTGGCATATCGGCGGTACTAAATTGCCTGATAAACACTCGCTCAACATCTTTAGGCAGTAAATGGCGCACCGCATCGATTTTTTCGCGGGCTTCTAAGCTTTTGGTGGCAACGTTTTCTTCCCATTTCATTCTTAGCTCAATTTCAGCACCATTTTGTGAAGAACTCGAACGTAGCTCCTCAATACCGCCCATTGTGGCTAATGACTCCTCCAGTATATTAGTGATATCACGTTCCACTTCCGCAGGTGTTGAGCCTTTATAAGGCACCTCAACAATAACTTGAGGGATGTCGATGCCTGGGAACATCTCAAGTGGTAGTAATCGACTTGAAGCAAGGCCAAAGAGTAGGATTGCCACAAAAAACATTGTGGTGGTCACGGGCCTTGCAATGGCTAAGCGGGTGATATTCATGCTTTGCCTCCTTCAAGCGTTTGCTTGTTGACTACAACTGTCTCACTGTTATTTTTATCAAATTCCTTTCGGTCATACTCTTTTCTGTCAAAGACGGCATAAAGTACAGGCAGCACAACCAAAGTCAGTAAGGTCGACAAAGATAGACCGAAAATGACAGTAATCGCCATTGGCGCCCTCACTTCACTGCCATCACCTAGGCCAAACGCCATAGGAGATAGGCCCAGAGCGGTGGTCATTGTGGTCATGATAATTGGACGTAAACGGGATTTGGCTGCGTTTGAGATTGCAGTCAGCTTATCTTCGCCACTTTGACGTAGTTGGTTAATTCTATCGACCAGTACAATGGCGTTATTAACCACAATCCCCGCCAGCATAATAAGGCCGATAAACACCACCACACTGAGATGGGTTTGGGTGATATACAGACCTAAAATACTGCCACCTACCGCCATTGGTACCGCGATAAGGATGAGTAGGGGGTGCAGCAGTGATTCAAATTGACTCGCCATCACCAAGTAAACTAAAAACACCGCTAATACTAAGGCAATTTGTAGAGACTTGAATGAATGCTCCATCTCCTCGTTCTGACCACCAAAGCGGGCTTGAACTGAAGTTGGCAGCGTTTGCGCGGCTAAAATATCGCGAGCGGTTAGCACGGCATCATTTAAGTCCCCGTATGCCAAGTTTGCAGACACAATGGCAACTCGTTGCTGGCTAATGCGGTTAATCGCAGAGGGACCAAGTTTTAGGCTGACATCAGCTACTGCGCTGAGCGATATAGGATGACTACTGTTTGGATTAATAATCATCGAATTGATATCGCTTATCTGATTGCGTTCTTCGAGTTCGCTACGGACCAATATGTCAATTTTACGATCTCTCACTGTGTACTGACTGGCAATCGTACCGCCAATGCGCTGGGCAATGCGGTTAGCGACGGTAGGAGCATCCATACCCAGTGCGGCTAATCGTTCATGGTCAAAGCGAATGCTAAGTTCTGGTTGGCCATCACGTAAACTGGTATTGATATCGGCAAAACGGTCAGATCCCGCTAAGGCATCGACTAAATTGTCGGCAGTTTGCTTAAGTTGGCCTAAATCGTAACCAATCAGCTCAATCTCCAGTGGGGTTTTGAAGCTAAATAGCTCAGGGTGTTGCACCTTGGCTTCAAGCTCAGGAATGCGCATTGCTGTTGCACGTAGCTTATTCGCAACAGCATCAAAGGCATTATGATCGCTAAGCACAACTTGTAAACGCCCCCAGTTTTCACCCCCGCGTGAAGTGTCTGATGTCATTAAGCCACCACTACCTGCCTGACTATAGGCATGCTTTACATCGCTGCGATCTTTTATCGACAGCGCAAGGGTTCGCAGTACGCGATCTGTTTGAGCCACTTCAGTTCCAGGTGGCAGTAACACCTCCACATAAAACTCGCCTTGATTCATCGGTGGAATTAGCTCCATGCCAAGGCGCGGTATTAACAGCGTCGCTCCCGCAGTGACAGCAATCGCAATAGATAGCGTTAAGACGCGAAACTTAAGTGCGGCGGCTAATAGCTTATGATAGAAGCGCTCTAATTTGTGGTAGCCCCAGTTAAACGCGCCGCTAATGGGGCGCATTATCAACCCAGTTAACCAAGATAGACTACGTCCCACAATAAGCACTAAGGTTAAGAGTGCGCTTGGCAGATAGTTAAATATCAATACAAAAGGAAACGAAAAGACTGTTGCACTGTAATGTTTCAATTTGGCGATTTTAGTCTGAGGCTTTGGCTTAATGGTTTGTTCCAATAAAGGCGGCAAGGCTTTAAAGCCTTCGCGAGAGGCCAGCATCGGAATTGTCGTGAGCGCGACAAGCAATGAGGCGAGTAGGGCGAAGGTGACAGTTAACGCTTGGTCGGAAAACAGCGCTCCTGCTACACCATCGACAAACACTAATGGTACAAATACCGCAAGGGTGGTGAGGGTTGAAGCAAAAATAGCGCCGGCGACCTCTTTGGTCCCCGTAACCGCAGCTTCGAGTCGGTTCATACCGAGCGACTTACAGCGGTCGATGTTTTCTAGCACCACAATGGCGTTATCAACGAGCAGTCCTACAGCTAAGGCAATTCCCCCTAGTGACATGATGTTAAGGCTGATATTGGCAAAGTACATCATATTGAAGGTTGCGATAACCGAAAACGGAATAGAAATTGAGATAATCAGGGTCGGAATAATATCTCTTAGAAACAGGTAGATGACTAGCATCGATAGCAAGCTACCTATCAAGGCTGCAGTGGTGACCTCATTAACAGCACTTTCAATAAATTCAGATTGATCGTAAATAACCTTTAATTCAGCCTTGGCATTACGCTCATTAAGTTTATTCAGTTCAGCGGTGACTTTACGAGCCACGGCAACAGTATTGGCATCACCTTCTTTATAAATGGCCAGTTCAATCGACTCTTTATCGCCTATGCGAGTAATGTCATTGCGCTCTTTAAAAGCATCGACGATTTGGGCGACTTCAAAGAGGCGAACCAGTGTTTGCTCATCACGGTAGATCACTATCTGGCCGAGCTCATCAAGCGAGTTAAACTGATTAAGAGTACGAACTAAGTATTCTTTGTCACCTTGGATTACTTTACCTGCCGAAAGGTTAATATTCTCTTCGGCAATACGACTGCGGATAAGATCTGCGCTTAAATTAAGCTGAGTGAGTTTTTGCTGGTTTAACTGAATATGAACTTCTTGCTGTAATCCACCTGAAAGCCTGACCGCTGCAACGCCAGATAAAGACTCAAGTTGGCGCTTTAACTCCTCTTCTGCATAAGTGCGCATCTGTTTTAATTCAGTTTCGCTCATCCCATCTGTTGTGCTTTGTCCGCTTTCACTGACATCTGCAACGGATAGGGCTAAACGTACTATGGGGTCTAAATTAGGGTTGAAACGCAGTAATAATGGCTTTTTCACATCCAGAGGCAACTCAATGGTGTCGAGCTTTTCTCGTACATCTAAGCTTGCCATATCCATATCTGTGCCCCATTCAAACTCAAGCACAACATCAGACATGCCTGAGCGAGAAATTGAGCTGATTTTTCTAAGCCCCTTTACAATACCTGCAGCCTCTTCAATGGGCTTAGACACAAGTTGCTCGACTTCAACGGGCGCCGCACCCACATATAGCGTACGAATAGTGATGGTCGGATAGCTCAAGTCAGGTAAAAGCTTTACCGCAAGGCGAGAGAATCCCACCATGCCGAAAAGAATGACCGCAAACATAAACATCCATACTGTTACCGGTCGATTAACCGCAGTTTTTATAATAGACATAACGTGCTCCGTTGTTACTTATCTATTTAGCTGACGCTAGATCTAATGAATGAGTTAACTCAACTGTCGCTTGAGGCTGAAATTTTTTGATAATAGACACCGCAGTCTCCCTATTTATTTGGCAGACGCTAGGTCTAATGAATTGATGACTTCGACTAATGATTGATCTTTGAGATTCTGTTGACCGCGGATCACAATCTGTTCTCCAGGCTCAATACCGGCGACGATTTCAACGGTATCGGCTTCGCGATAGCCAAGAGAGACACTGCGGCGATCGGCATTTTCACCATCGATAACATAGAGGGCAAATTCGTTGTCTTGGTTTATCACTGCGTTGTAAGGCACTGTGATGACATTACTATGAGTGTCGTACTTAAGCTCAACACGTGTGAACATACCGGCTTTAAGTGTGGCATTTTGATTTGGCACTGACAGCGTGACTTTAAAGGTGCCGCTTTGTGGATCAACGATGGGGCTGATCCGCAATACTGTCGCGTGAGTGGTTTGTTGGAGATGTTTATTAGCGTAAATCTCGGCTTGTTGGCCTAAACGAAGGTGCTGAAGTTGTTGCTCTGGCAGATGTACTATGCCGTAAAGTTCGTCTTGATTAACCACGTAAAATAGTTCATCAAACTCTTTCGCCATATTGCCAGATTTGACAAAGCGGGTGGCAACGATGCCATCGATAGGCGAGCGGATCAGACTTTCTTGGACATAAAGCGCGGCTAAATCTCGCTTTGCCATGGCGGCCTGTAGGTTGTATTCAAGTTTTGCCATAGAGTCGGCACTGAAAAACTCTTTATTGGTTATCTTTTTAAGGCGATTTAATTCTTGCTCAATGATCTCTACTTCTGCTTGAGAGCGGTCTAAATCAAACTTCTGTCTCTTAGAGTCGATAACAGCTAACAGTTGGCCCTTTTTAACTCTATCGCCTTCTTCAACCTTAATCTCTTGGATTAGACCAGCCACTCGAGTGACAACGTTAGCTTCTTGAGGTGCTTCTAATGTGGCAGTCGTGCTGTAAAAAGAAGAAACATCTCCTTGGATGACGGTTGCAGTCTCAACAGGAACAGCATACTTCTCTTCTTCCTTAGCCTGCTCTTCTGCGCCACATGCACTTAATAGTGTTGCGATTAGTAGAGTTAAAATGATTCTATTTTTATTTAACGTTTCCATGTAAGTAGGCCCTAATTCTATTTTCCGATAGGCCTGATAAAGCAGGATGTGTGCCAAAGTTAAAAGTTGTTTTTATTCAGCAGCTTATGTTCATGCTGTGTTCGTTTTTTGTGTTTTGATCACAAAATGTAGCGAAAAGTTACATATGTTGGTTTTTTTAACAAAAATATACTCTGCTGACGATTTACTGTCTATTTACTGCCTTTAGCTAACTTTATAGCAGTGCTTTATAACGATTTCTCACAGATATGAGTTGTGACTAATTGAAAGGTTTAGGCTAGATGAGCCATCAATATCGCGTATTTAGCTAACGGATATGACTGTTTTTACTATGTAGAAACGCCTTTTTTGCTGTCATTAGCATTTTTCATGATGAATTTTATTTGGCGTATTTACTCGTCGGATATAGTCGTCGCAATGAGTTATAAACATGACGAATTGATACAATTTATTGAGGAGATATCGCTATTGAGTGGCTAACGGCTTGCTGGGTTACTCACTGATGTTACTGCTTGAGCTCCGCTTGTTTGAGAGCCGCTTGCTTGAAAGTCGCTTGGTTTTAAATATGACTGGATGCTACTTGTTTGAACATACTACTGCTTGAGTACTGCTAATTTGAGTACGGACTGCTGAAATATCGAGCAAGAGTAATGGGGAGTAGCGAATTAGGCGCAATAAAAAGGTCGTCGTATCTCAATTTAAGTGACGAGTTTAAATGTGATGATGACTGATATTTATCCGCGTTTATCTAAATCGATAAATTCACGCTTAGCATCACCCGTATAAAGCTGGCGAGGACGACTGATCTTATGACCAGGCTGATCTAGCATCTCTTTCCAATGTGCAATCCAACCGACTGTGCGCTAGGGCGAACCATATTGGGTGAACATGCCGGAATACTCTATAGGATAGAACCAGATAATAAAAAAGGCACTCAATGAGTGCCTTTTAGGTCGTCGTATCTCAATTTAAGTGACGAGCTTAAATGTGATGATGACTGATATTTATCCGCGTTTATCTAAATCGATAAATTCACGCTTAGCATCACCCGTATAAAGCTGGCGAGGACGACTGATCTTATGACCAGGCTGATCTAGCATCTCTTTCCAATGTGCAATCCAACCGACTGTGCGCGCTAACGCGAACCATATTGGGTGAACATGCCGGAATATTTTATAGTATAGAACCAGATAATAAAAAAGGCACTCAATGAGTGCCTTTTAGGTCGTCGTATCTCAATTTAAGTGACGAGCTTAAATGTGATGATGACTGATATTTATCCGCGTTTATCTAAATCGATAAAGTCACGCTTAGCATCACCCGTATAAAGCTGGCGAGGACGACTGATCTTATGACCTGGCTGATCTAGCATCTCTTTCCAATGTGCAATCCAACCGACTGTGCGCGCTAGGGCGAACAATACTGTGAACATGCTTGTTGGAATGCCAATGGCTTTCATGATGATCCCTGAGTAGAAATCAACATTGGGATAAAGCTTCTTAGACACGAAATACTCATCTTCTAGTGCAATACGCTCAAGCTCCATGGCTACATCTAGAAGCGGATCGTTCACTTTCAGTTCGGCAAGCACTTCATGACATGTTTCACGCATTACTTTAGCGCGAGGGTCGAAGTTCTTGTAAACACGGTGACCGAAGCCCATAAGACGGAATGGATCTTCTTTATCTTTAGCACGTGCAATAAACTCTGGAATACGATCAACAGTACCGATCTCTTCCAGCATATTTAGGCATGCTTCATTCGCTCCGCCGTGCGCAGGACCCCATAGAGACGCAATACCCGCTGCAATACATGCAAATGGATTAGCACCTGAAGAGCCCGCTAAACGTACGGTAGATGTTGACGCATTTTGCTCGTGGTCAGCGTGTAGGATGAAAATACGATCCATGGCACGTTCAACGATTGGGTTAACCTTGTATTCTTCACAAGGTACTGCAAACATCATGCTTAAGAAGTTGCCAGCATAGCTTAAGTCGTTACGTGGGTAGACAAACGGCTGACCGATTGAATACTTGTAACACATCGCTGCAATTGTTGGCATCTTCGATACCAAACGATACGCGGCAATTTCGCGATGACGTTCGTCATTCACATCTAAAGAGTCTTGGTAAAACGCCGATAGGGCGCCAGTTACGCCACATAACATCGCCATTGGGTGAGCATCAGGTCTGAATCCTCTAAAAAAGAAGGCCAGTTGCTCGTTAACCATGGTGTGAGTCTTTACTGTGTGTACGAATTTTTCGTATTCAGCTTTACTTGGAAGCTCTCCATAAAGCAACAAATAGCATAAATCTAAGTAACTTGATTCTGTCGCCAGTTGATCGATCGGGTAACCGCGGTGAAGCAGTATTCCTTTCTCACCATCGATATAAGTAATTGCAGATTCACAAGATCCGGTCGCAAGAAATCCTGGATCGAAAGTAAAGTAACCTTTGCTACCTAACTTGCTGATGTCGATTACATCAAATCCTGCCGTACCTTCTTTAATAGGTAGATCGATTGAATCATTCCCTGGTAGTTCTAATTTGGCTATATTGTCAGCCATACCCCATTCTCCTTACTTCATTCTTATTGAGTGCGGCTTATCAAACGTCAATACTTTACAGTGAATCTAGATCACATTTCAATTTAAATAAGCGTTTAAATTCGTTAGACCATGGTATTAAATGCCATTAACTACCTGTGCCAACAGCAGCTTGGCAGATTTTTTCACCAAAAAAACTAAATTTGCATAATGTGATGTTTGTATTTGACATTTCACCCACGTATACTTGCCGCAGCTCAGAAGAGCTGCATACATTAGCGATTAGTTATCACTTATTTGCATGCTTAATTAGTGGTTGCTAAAACTGTTAAATGTTTGTTTCAAGTTTTCTTTTGTAAAAGTTCTAAACCGTGATCTTGATCACTGGTTAGAATTTGAGCGAAAGCGGTTCATATAACAAAAAATAGCTCAATTGAGCAGAGTGAGCAGAACGTGAAAAAGCAAAGACCTGTCCATTTAGATCTGCAGACCATACGCTTCCCTGCAACAGCGATCGCGTCGATTCTTCATCGTGTATCGGGTGTCATCATGCTGTTTGCCGTCGGTATCCTTATCTGGTTGCTTAATGAATCATTAGCATCAGCCGAGAGTTTCGCTGGCGTCCAATCTCTTTTTGATAACTTTGTTGTTAAGTTCATCGTTTGGGGAATTCTTACCGCGCTGGGTTATCACTTAATAGTGGGTATTCGCCACTTAGTGATGGATGCTGGCTACTGGGAAGAACTTTCTTCTGGTGTAACTTCGGCTAAAGTCGCTATTGCCTTGTCAGTAGTGTTTTCAATCATTGCGGGGATTTGGGTATGGTAACTAACGCAGCAAGTTTTGGGCGCAGCGGTGTCCATGACTTTATTCTTATACGTGCAAGTGCAGTAATCCTAGCCTGTTATACCATTTTCTTGGTTGGGTTTATCGCATGTAGCTCTCCACTAACTTATGACGCATGGCATGGCTTATTTAGCACGTTGCCAATGAAAGTCTTCACCGTACTCGCGCTAGTTGCAGTGTTGATACATGCCTGGATTGGGATCTGGCAGGTGCTGACTGATTATGTAAAGTGTGTTTCTCTACGTGGTGTACTTCAGTTTGTTTTTGTCGTAGCAGCCTTCAGTTATTTGGTCGCAGGCATTTTGATTGTGTGGGGTGTTTAAGTGGGTATTCCAGTTCGCGAATTTGACGCGGTTGTAATCGGTGCTGGTGGCGCCGGTATGCGTGCCGCTCTACAGATTTCTAAAGAAGGTAAGAGCTGTGCGCTGTTATCTAAAGTATTCCCAACTCGTTCTCATACCGTATCTGCACAGGGTGGTATTACTGTAGCCCTTGGTAATGCGCACGAAGATCACTGGGAACAGCACATGTACGATACCGTTAAAGGTTCTGATTTTATCGGTGACCAAGAAGCGATTGAGTTTATGTGTAAGACCGGTCCTGAAGCCGTTATTGAGCTTGAGCATATGGGTTTACCTTTCTCACGTTTCGAAAACGGCACTATTTATCAGCGCCCATTTGGCGGCCAATCTAGAAACTTTGGTGGTGAGCAAGCGGCGCGTACCGCAGCTGCTGCAGACCGTACCGGTCACGCATTATTGCATTGCCTTTACCAGCAAAACGTTAAACATAAGACCGAAGTCTTTTCTGAGTGGTATGCACTCGACTTGGTTAAAAATGAAGACGGTGTGATTGTCGGTTGTACTGCAATTGAAATTGAAACTGGCGAAATTGTTTATTTCAAAGCAAAAGCAACGATTTTAGCGACAGGTGGAGCAGGTCGTATCTACGCCTCTACTACTAACGCTCATATTAACACTGGCGACGGTGTGGGTATGGCGATGCGCGCTGGCGTGCAGATGCAAGACATGGAAATGTGGCAGTTCCACCCAACGGGTATTGCTGGCGCAGGTGTTTTGGTCACTGAAGGTTGTCGTGGCGAAGGCGGTTATCTGCTAAACAAAGACGGCGAACGTTTCATGGAACGTTACGCACCTAATGCGAAAGATTTAGCATCTCGTGACGTGGTTGCACGCTCTATGATGACTGAAATCCGTGAAGGTCGTGGTCTTGATGGCCCATTAGGTCCGCACTGTTTACTTAAGCTTGATCACTTAGGTAAAGAAACCCTTGAAGCACGTCTTCCTGGTGTTTGTGAATTGTCTCGTACTTTTGCACATATCGATCCAGCAGATGGTCCAATCCCAGTTTTACCGACTTGTCACTATATGATGGGTGGTCTACCAGCCAAAGTGAGTGGTCAAGTTGTACGCCAAAATAGCGATGGCACTGAAGAAGATGTAATCGGTCTATTCGCGGTTGGTGAAATAGCATGCGTATCGGTGCACGGTGCGAACCGATTGGGTGGTAACTCATTGTTAGATCTTGTAGTATTTGGTCGAGCAGCGGGTCAACACTTAGGTAAAGCATTGGACGAAACACCGATTGCAAAAGATGCAACACAAGCTGATATCGATGCCTCTCTAGCGCGTCTAAATCGCTGGGAAAGCAACAAAGATGGTGAAGATCCAACGGTTATCCGTAAAGACTTACAACTTTGTATGCAGCTTAACTTCTCAGTATTTAGAAGTGGCGATGCGATGGCTGAAGGCCTTAAAGAGCTTAAAGCTATCCGCGAACGTTTGGCTAATGCGAAACTTTCTGATAACTCAACAGAGTTCAATACTCAGCGTATTGAATGTTTAGAGTTAGATAACTTGATGGCAACTGCAATTGCTACGGCAACAGCGGCCAACTTCCGTACAGAAAGTCGTGGTGCACATTCACGTGAAGATTACCTAGAGCGTGATGATGATAACTGGTTATGCCACAGTATCTACGACCCGGTTACCGAGCTAATGACTAAGCGTGATGTGAACATGGAACCAAAACTTCGTGCCGCATTCCCGCCAATTAAGCGTACCTACTAAGGAGAAGACCCGATGAAATTGGAATTTGCAGTTTATCGCTACAATCCTGATGTAGACACTAAGCCATACATGAAGGATTACAGCTTAGAAGTGGATGAAGGTACCGACATGATGGTACTGGATGCACTATTAAAGCTTAAAGAGTTAGACCCAACACTCGCGTTTAGACGCTCATGCCGTGAAGGCGTATGTGGTAGTGATGGTATCAACATGAATGGTAAAAACGGCCTTGCGTGTATTACGCCAGTTTCTACCTTTAAAGGGAAAAAAATCGAAATCCGTCCACTGCCAGGCATGCCTGTAGTACGTGATTTGATTGTTGACCTAACTCAGTTCTATACCCAGTACGAAAAGATTAAGCCTTTCTTGATTAACGACGAAAAAACGCCTGCGCGTGAACATCTGCAATCACCAGAAGAGCGTGAGCATTTAGATGGACTCTATGAGTGCATCATGTGTGCATGTTGTTCTACGGCTTGTCCTTCATTCTGGTGGAACCCAGACAAGTTTATCGGTCCAAGTGGCTTGCTACATGCCTATCGCTTCTTGATCGATAGCCGTGATACGGCAACTGAGGAACGTTTATCTGGGCTTGATGACGCGTACAGCGTATTTCGCTGCCACGGCATCATGAACTGCGTTGACGTTTGTCCTAAAGGGCTTAATCCGACAAAAGCAATTGGACATATTAAGTCTATGCTGCTGCAGAGAGCCGTTTAGTATGCAGAACCAAGAGCCGATATTGATATAGCTCTATATGAGTCACTTTCCCTGTGGAGGGTGGCTCTTTTTTGTGTCATGGAAGACAAATATAACGAAAATCTGGAACTCTCGGGGCTACAGAGATTACATATCCTTTACGTTACTAAGGATCTGTATTTATGACTTTGGCTAAGCACGTGTATACAGTTTGAAAGGAATAGAAATGCACCAAGGCATCATGAAAGCCTGGCTCGAATCGTCACATCTTAATGGCGCGAATTCGACCTATGTAGAAGAGATGTATGAAGCCTATCAAGTCGATCCACAGTCAGTTACTGAAGACTGGCGTGTCGTGTTTGATAACCTCCCTCTAGTTAATGGTTCATCAGCGGATGTGCCAGAAGCTGCCCACTCTAAAGTACGCGACTATTTTCGTAGTCTTGCATTAGATGGACGTCAAAAAGGTTCACCTAAGGTGACCGATCATGAAGTCGATGCAAAACAAGTTAAAGTCCTACAGTTAATTAACGCTCACCGTTTCCGTGGTCATCAGAATGCCAATTTAGATCCGCTTGATATTTGGAAGCGCGACAAGGTATCTGAGTTAGACCCAGCATTTCACGGCTTAGATAGCGATGATATGCAGCGTCAATTTAATACGGGTTCATTTGCTCATGGTGGTGAAACCATGAAGCTGGTGGATCTCGTTAAAGCACTAAAGGCGACCTATTGTGGTTCTATCGGTGCTGAGTATATGCACATTACCGATACCGATGAAAAACGTTGGATTCAGCAACGTCTTGAACCGTCTCTGGGTGCTGCAAACTACTCAAAAGAAGATAAGACTCGAATTCTTGAAGGACTCAACGCCGCTGAGGGTATGGAAAAATACCTAGGTGCTAAGTTCCCAGGGGCAAAGCGCTTCTCGTTAGAGGGCGGTGATGCACTCGTTCCTATGATGCGTGAAATTATTTATCGCGCAGGTGATGCGGGTACCAAAGAAGTCGTTATTGGTATGGCACACCGTGGTCGTTTGAACGTGCTAGTCAATATTCTAGGCAAGAAACCATCAGAGTTGTTCGATGAGTTTGCCGGTAAGCACAGTGATGAGCTTAATGGCTCTGGTGACGTTAAATATCACCAAGGTTTCTCCTCAGATTTCGAAACGCCAGGTGGTAACGTTCACCTAGCACTTGCGTTTAACCCATCTCACCTTGAAATCGTTAACCCTGTGGTTATTGGTTCTGTACGTGCGCGTTTAGATAGACGCGGTTGTGATACGGGTTTGCAGGTGATGCCAATCACTATTCATGGTGACTCTGCCATTACTGGCCAGGGTATTGTGCAAGAAACCTTCAACATGTCGCAGACTCGTGGCTTTAAGGTTGGCGGCAGTATCCGTATCGTAGTTAACAATCAGGTTGGCTTTACCACTAACTTAACTGAAGACGTACGTTCAACTGAATACTGTACTGATATCGCTAAGATGGTGCAGGCACCAATTTTCCACGTGAATGCAGATGACCCTGAAGCGGTTGCTTTTGTTTCACAATTGGCAGTCGATTACCGTAACGAATTCAAACGTGATGTGGTGATTGACTTGGTTTGTTATCGCCGTCACGGCCATAACGAAGCCGATGAGCCAAGTGCTACTCAGCCTCTTATGTATGCCAAGATTAAAAAGCATCCAACACCAAGAAAGATCTACGCCGATAAGCTAATTGCTGAAAACGCAATGGGTAGCGATGACGTAACTTCGATGGTGAATGCTTATCGTGATGCACTTGATGATGGTGATTGCGTCGTGAAAGAGTGGCGACCAATGACACTTCACTCTGTCGATTGGAGCCCTTATATCGGCGCCGAGTGGAATGATGCATATGATGCGCATATGTCGATTGAGCGCATCAAAAACTTAGCTGATAAAATCAGTTATGTACCAGAAAGCCACAAGCTGCAATCACGCGTTGCTAAGATTTATAAAGATCGTTTAGCAATGGCTGCAGGTGAAAAACTGCTAGATTGGGGCTTTGCCGAGACCTTGGCTTATGCGTCGATTCTTGAAGACAAGAAACGTATCCGTATTACCGGTCAAGATTCTGGTCGCGGTACTTTCTTCCATCGTCACGCAGTATTGCATAATCAAAATGATGCAACGGCTTATATGCCACTGCGCAATATTGCCGATGAGCAAGGGCCCATTGATTTAACCGACTCGGTTTTATCGGAAGCATCAGTCCTAGCATTTGAATACGGTTACGCCACAGCCGAGCCGGGTGGATTAACACTATGGGAAGCTCAGTTTGGTGATTTTGCTAACTGTGCCCAAGTTGTTATCGATCAGTTCTTATCATCGGGTGAGCAGAAGTGGGGCCGTTTATGTGGCTTAACGATGCTATTGCCACATGGTTATGAAGGGCAAGGTCCTGAGCACTCAAGTGCACGTCTAGAACGTTTCCTCCAACTTTGTGCTAACCACAACATGCAAGTGTGTGTGCCGTCGACGCCAGCTCAGGTTTACCACATGCTACGTCGTCAGGTTGTACGCCCTATGCGTCGCCCACTCGTGGTTATGTCGCCTAAGTCATTGCTACGTCATCCATTAGCGGTTTCTAGCCTGGAAGAGTTAGCACACGGTACGTTCCAAAACGTTATCGGCGAAATTGATGAATTAAATGTAAGTAAAGTCGATAGAGTCGTATTTTGTAGCGGAAAAGTTTACTTTGAGCTCTTAGAGCGTCGTCGTAAAGAAGGCTTAGAGAATGTTGCGTTAATTCGTGTCGAACAACTGTACCCGTTCCCACATGAAGAAGCGGCAGCAGCCCTTGCTGAATATAGCCACGTTAAAGATTTTGTTTGGTGCCAAGAAGAGCCACAAAACCAAGGTGCTTGGTATTGTAGTCAACATCATTTCTGGAGTGTCATTCCTGGGGGAGCTCAGTTGAGCTACGCAGGCCGTGAAGCTTCAGCTGCACCAGCATGTGGTTACCCTGCATTGCATGCTCAGCAACAAGAATCATTAATCAACAGTGCGTTAAAGCTGTAGTAATAGACATTATATAAAAAGGATCGTAATCCATGAGTATCGAAATTAAGGTACCCGTACTGCCAGAATCAGTTGCAGATGCAACCATTGCTACATGGCATGTTCAAGCTGGCGAGCAAGTTTCTCGTGATCAAATCCTTGTTGATATTGAAACTGATAAAGTCGTACTTGAAGTTGTTGCACCAGAAGACGGACAGATTGCTGAGTTTTTAGCTCAAGAAGGCGATACTGTTCTTGGTGAAGCTGTGATTGCAAGCTTCGTAGCGGGCGCAGTTGCAGGTCAAGAAGTCACTAAAGCTGAAGCTGAAGCTGCAGCACCTGCGACTGATGAGTCTAATGATGCACTGAGCCCATCAGTTCGTCGTTTAATTGCTGAGCACAACGTTGATGCAAATGCGGTTAACGGTACGGGTATTGGTGGACGTATCACTAAAGAAGATGTTGAAGCTTTTGTTAAGAACAAAGGCGCAGCATCGGCTCCAGCAGCAAGTGCACCAGTTGCCGTAGCACCTCTTGCTGAGCGCAGCGAAAAACGTGTACCTATGACACGTCTTCGTAAAACGATTGCGAATCGTCTACTTGAAGCTAAAAACTCTACAGCCATGCTAACGACGTTTAACGAAGTTAACATGAAGCCAATTATGGATATTCGTAAGCAATATCAAGAGATTTTTGAGAAGCGCCACGGTATTCGTCTAGGTTTCATGTCTTTCTACGTTAAAGCGGTCACGGAAGCACTTAAGCGTTTCCCTGAAGTGAACGCTTCAATAGATGGTGACGAGATTGTCTATCACAACTATTTCGATGTGAGCATTGCAGTATCTACTCCTCGTGGCCTTGTGACACCCGTTCTACGTGACACAGACAAGATGAGCCTTGCTGATATCGAGCGTAATGTACGTGAACTCGCCATTAAAGGCCGTGACGGTAAGCTAACAGTAGAAGATATGACTGGTGGTAACTTCACCGTGACTAACGGTGGTGTATTTGGCTCACTGATGTCAACACCAATTCTGAATCTGCCACAAAGCGCTATCTTAGGCATGCATGCCATTAAAGATCGCCCAATGGCAGTAAATGGTCAGGTGGAAATCCTGCCTATGATGTACCTCGCACTTTCTTACGATCACCGGATTGTAGATGGTCGTGAATCAGTTGGTTACTTGGTTGCTATTAAAGACTTCCTAGAAGATCCAACTCGTCTGTTACTCGACCTTTAGGTCAAGGCAGACAATACCCTCGTTGCAGGCCCTACTAGGGCCTGTTGAAAAATTTATAAGAAGTAGAATGGATAGATCATCATGAATTTGCATGAATATCAGGCAAAAGCTCTATTTGCCGAATATGGTTTACCAGTGTCAGAAGGTTTTGCGTGTGATACTGCTCAAGAAGCAGTTGAAGCAGCGGGCCATATTGGCGGTGATATGTGGGTTGTTAAGTGTCAAGTACACGCTGGCGGCCGTGGTAAAGCAGGTGGCGTTAAAGTTACCGGTGATAAAGAAGAGATCCGCGCATTCGCTGAACATTGGTTAGGTAAGAACCTTGTTACTTACCAAACTGACGAGAAAGGTCAGCCAGTTGCTAAGATTTTAGTTGAAAGCTGCACTGATATTGCAAATGAACTGTACCTAGGTGCAGTAGTAGATCGCTCAACACGACGCGTTGTGTTCATGGCGTCTACCGAAGGCGGCGTTGAAATTGAAACCGTGGCAGAAGAAACGCCTGAGTTGATCCATAAAGCGATTATTGATCCGCTTACAGGTCCTCAGCCATACCAGGCACGTGATCTTGGTTTCAAGTTAGGTCTTAACCCAACTCAAATGAAGCAATTCACTAAGGTCTTTATGGGCCTAGCGAAAATGTTTGAAGACCATGATTTCGCACTACTTGAAATCAACCCACTTGTTATCACTGAAGAAGGCAACATTCATTGTCTTGATGGCAAGATTGGTATCGATGGTAACGCATTGTTCCGTCAGCCTAAAATCCGTGAAATGCACGATCCATCACAAGATGATGCTCGTGAAGCTCACGCGGCTAAGTTTGAGCTTAACTATGTAGCACTAGACGGTAACGTTGGTTGCATGGTTAATGGTGCTGGCCTAGCAATGGGTACGATGGATATCGTAAACCTACATGGTGGTAAGCCTGCTAACTTCCTAGATGTAGGCGGTGGAGCGACTAAAGAGCGTGTAGCTGAAGCATTCAAGATCATCTTGTCTGATTCAAACGTTAAAGCTGTTCTTGTGAACATCTTTGGTGGCATCGTTCGTTGTGACATGATTGCTGAAGGCATCATTGGCGCAGTTAAAGAAGTCGGTGTTGAAGTACCTGTTGTTGTACGTCTTGAAGGTACTAACGCTGATCTAGGTCGTGAAGTGCTAGCTAACTCAGATCTAGATATTATCGCAGCTACAAGTCTAACTGACGCGGCTGAGCAAGTAGTTAAAGCTGCGGAGGGCAAATAATGTCTGTATTAATTAACAAAGATACCAAAGTTATCTGTCAAGGTTTTACTGGCGGTCAAGGAACATTCCACTCAGAGCAAGCTATCGCTTACGGCACTAAGATGGTCGGCGGTGTTTCTCCTGGAAAGGGTGGTCAATCTCATCTAGGTCTTCCAGTATTTAATACTGTTAAAGACGCAGTTGAAGTGACTGGCGCAACGGCTTCAGTTATCTATGTGCCTGCACCTTTCTGTAAAGATGCAATCCTAGAAGCAATCGACGGTGGCATTGAGCTAATCGTTTGTATTACTGAAGGGATCCCAACGTTAGATATGCTTCAAGTTAAAGTTAAGCTTGAAGAAACTGGCGTACGCATGATTGGTCCAAACTGCCCAGGTGTTATCACACCTGGTGAGTGTAAGATTGGTATCATGCCAGGTCACATCCACAAGCCAGGTAAAGTAGGTATTGTTTCTCGCTCTGGTACGTTAACGTACGAAGCGGTTAAGCAAACGACTGATGAAGGTTTTGGTCAATCAACTTGTGTTGGTATTGGTGGCGACCCTATTCCTGGTACAAACTTCATCGACGTATTGGAAATGTTCCAAAACGATCCACAAACTGAAGCAATCGTAATGATTGGTGAAATTGGTGGCACAGCTGAAGAAGAAGCTGCTGAATACATCAAGGCTAACGTGACTAAACCAGTTGTATCATACATTGCTGGTGTTACTGCACCTGAAGGCAAGCGTATGGGCCATGCTGGCGCAATTATCGCTGGTGGTAAAGGTACGGCAGAAGATAAGTTTGCGGCTCTTGAAGCTGCAGGCGTAACGACTGTACGTTCACTTGCTGATATCGGTAAGGCACTTCGTACTAAAACAGGTTGGTAATTTCTAACCTTGTTTAAAAAAGGCGCTTTTAGCGCCTTTTTTGTTGCCAGCTCTTTATGTTTACAATAAAGGTAAGTGTAATTTTTCAATTTTGTCAGTTTGTTTTTAGAGTTTAATTCTACCAAGAGGGGCAAATCTAGAACTATTGGCGATAAATCCGTCTTATTTTGTCAAAAATATGGCGTAGTTTTAACAATCTGTTATACCTAATTTATCTATAGGGAACTTGTAGGTAACTTTTATGTCGATGGTTAGTGCAAAAGAATTTTCTGATTGGCTGCGAATGAGGTTTGGTGAACTCAACGAAGGTGTTTCGCTCACCCGTAAAGATATCAATCAGTTAACTGGCCGCCAAAACTTTTCTGCGGATTTTGTTAACGATATCCACTTTGAGCTAATGCGTCATGGGTTAGCCTTTGTAACAGATACGTCTAGAGAGCATTTTTACCTCGTGCCAATTAACAAGCAGTCATGGCGCGACCGCTTAGAGCAGCAGTTCGAGAAGGAGATCTTCTGTAATATTATTCCGCTTAATGTGTCTAGTAAGTAGTATGCTCTCGCTTTAAAGCCCTGCTTTTTATATCTGAATATCTTTATGTTAGGGACTAGGTTATTTCGATGTGGCTAACCCTTCGAGATGACATGGTGTCGCTATGATTTTTATTAGCTGTCAATTTAGCGTTGCCGGTAAAAGGTTTTAGATACATTTTTGACCTAGAAACCACAAAGTTCCAATCTTGTTAACACAACCACCCGTACTCTGCTATTATCCCTGCGCTCAATCTCGCTCTAGCTTTATTTATAGCCATTGCTATTCTCCACGCTAGTAAGCCTTTATTTATAAAGGTATTAATTTGTTAAGGGATTTAACTTGATGTCGACGATTACTATCATCTTTCCATTACTTTTTATGGCGAGCTTAGG
Source organism: Shewanella sp. 0m-8 (assembly GCF_052977265.1). NCBI lineage: Bacteria > Pseudomonadati > Pseudomonadota > Gammaproteobacteria > Alteromonadales > Shewanellaceae > Shewanella > Shewanella sp. 0m-8. Next base: position 49,056 of record NZ_JBRIMB010000009.1, read on the forward strand.
CTATTTTCTGACGGCGAAGGGGCCGTTTACTAAAGAAAGTATCGGTGGCATAAGCCTATTTACCTTTTATCTGTCCATACCGGCTTTTTTGTTCATTAATATGTACCAAGCCGATCTGGCTAAGAGTTTTGAGCTTAAAAACTTAATGGCTTTTTATCTGCCTGTGCTTGGTGTCTACGGGGTCGTTGCTGGATTATATTGCTGGCTAATGCGAGGGCGTAAAGCTTTACTCACAAGTAGTGCTGTTTATGGATTAGGATGTAGCTATTCCAACACGATTCTTGTTGGTTTGCCAGTTATCGTAGGCGCGCTGGGTGAGAAGATGATGGGCAACGTGTTTGCAATTATCACCTTTCATAGCGCCATGCTTTTTTCATTAACTTTTCTTTTGAGTTATAAGCAAAATACCTCTGGATTCAATGGATGGCAGTTTATAAAAGGCATAGTGTTAAACCCGATTGTATTGGGGATTTCTGCAGGATTACTGTTAAATTTACTCGCGATTAAAGTAGAAGATAACTTATTTAATGGGTTGCGCCTGCTCAGTGAGCCGGCTTTGGCATGTGCCTTGTTTGTGCTTGGGGCAAACCTGAGTTTTTATAAGATAACCAGTCATTGGCAATTAGCGCTTGTCGCTTCCATGGTCAAACTCTTGCTACTGCCATTTTTAGTATTTTTATGTGGATCTAAGCTGTTGTCGATCGATGGTGATAATTTAGTGGTCTTGGTTCTACTCAGTGCTTCACCTTTGGGGGTTAATGCCTATCTAGTTGCTATGCAAGTTCAAGCGCAACAGGCTGCAATCGCCAGTACCGTAGTGTTATCTACGGTACTGTCTGTATTAAGCATGAGCTTTTGGTTGGCGGTGTTACTGTAATCGATTATTAAATGTTGCTAAACAGCATTTCTAGGTCGCGACAGCTCTGCAGGAGAGAGGATATAAACATCCTCGCAATAGAAGTCTTCTGCTTGAGCCGTACGCCACCATTCATTCCATGGACCTGCAACTTTATTCTCGTTAACGAGATCATTCATTTGTAGCGGTTGGATTAAACTGCCTACCGACATTAATAGACCATAGGGAGTACGACGCTTGAGCATATGCGGCTGTAACTTTTCTGGATTGTCTAGCCCCATACTGCCGACTAATTCGAAAAAACTCTCGAGCGTGTTGTGGTGATAATTTTTGACTCGTTCGCTTTTATCTACAATATTAACCGCTCTACTGCGCGCAGGGTCTTGTGTTGCAATCCCCGTAGGACACATGTTGGTGTTGCACTGTCTCGACTGAATACAGCCTAAGGACATCATCATGGTCCTGGCCGCATTAACGGTATCTGCGCCCATCGCAATTTTTGCCAGTAGATCAAAACTTGAGGCTGTTTTTCCTGAGGCGATAATTGTGATCTTGTCTCTGAGTCCTGCACCCGTTAAGGCGTTATCAACGAAATAAATGGCCTCAAGGCACATCATGCCCAATCTATTAGTAAACTCGACAGGAGCGGCTCCTGTGCCGCCTTCTGCACCATCAACGGTAATAAAGTCTGGGGTGATCCCCGTTTCAATCATCGCTTTACATAAACCTAAAAACTCGACAGGGTTACCTACACAGAGTTTAAAGCCAACAGGTTTCCCTTCACTGAGCTGCCGTAATGTCTGAATGAAGTTAAGCAGGTCTTTTGGCGTTGTGCATTCAGGGTTTACAGCTGGAGAGACGCAATCTCTATCTTTGGGGATGTGGCGAATGGCTGCAATCTCATCGGTAATTTTAGCGGCAGGTAATACCCCTCCATGCCCCGGTTTAGCGCCTTGAGAGAGCTTTATCTCAATCATTTTAATTTGCGGGCGAGTGGCCATTGCTGTAAATGTGTCGGGGTTGAAATTACCTGCATCATCACGGCATCCAAACAAACCAGAGCCAATTTGCCAAACTAGGTCGCCATGATGTTTAAGGTGATAGGGACTCACGCCACCTTCACCGGTGTTGTGGTAACAACCCGCTTTTAATGCGCCAAGATTAAGGGATTCGATGGCATTAGCACTCAGTGAGCCAAAACTCATGGCCGAGATATTAAAGTAAGATGCTTGATAGGGCTGTAAACAATCGGGCCCACCAATTTGAATGCGTTTGTTATTTTTATCAACCTCTTTAGGGTGCAGTGATTGCCACAGACTGAGGTAGTTATCTTCTAATAAATTTCTCTGTGTGCCAAAGGCGATGGTGTCGCGCACGTTTTTTGCACGTTGGTAGACTAAAGAACGTTGTTCACGGTTAAAAGGGGTCTCTTCTGTGTCATTAGCGATGAAGTACTGTTGGATTTCGACTCGATAAGACTCGAGAAAGTAACGCAGATAAGCGACAACAGGGTAGAGCCGGTTAAGTGTATGTGAGCTGTGGTAGATATCAAAATAACCGACAGCAGTATAGAAAAGGGTAAACATCAATACTAAGCTTGGAAACAGCCCAGTGTTGTTAAGCATATAATTGATGGCAATTAGGTTACCTAAGGTTGCAATAACCCAATAGACCTTTTGCATGATAGTCATAAAGCATTCCTTTGTTATTGACTCTAATCTAGCATTGCTATATTGAACGCGATTGGTACGATTTAAGCAAACATGTTTTAATACTTTCTAAACTAAACAAATAACGAGTATATTAGTTGCCTAGAAAGGAAGTTGATTAAAAGGAGTTTATTGTGATTATTACTGAGACAGACAGGCTGATTTTGCGTTGGTTTGAGCCTGAAGATACTAAAGCTATCTTTTTGTTGAACAGTGTCCCAGAAGTCCTAACTTATATTCCTGGCGCTCCTATGACTTCAATGTCTCAAGCGACGCAGATTTTAGATAACGTTATTTTACCCAGCTATCAAGAGCGAGGCTACGGCCGCTGGGCTGTAGAGCATAAGTCGGATGGGAAAGTGATTGGATTTTGTGGCCCGACTTTTATTACTGAGTTTAACGAAGTGGAGCTGGGGTACCGATATCTACCACAATATTGGGGGCAAGGTATTGGCTTTGAGGCCGGCGCAGCGGCACTTGAACGCTTTCAGGATTACGACATTCATGAGGCTATTGCGTTAATTTTACTAGGTAATAAAGGCTCGGAAGGCGTTGCGCGTAAGGTGGGGATGAAGCAAAGAAACCGTGATAAATTTATGGGCCATAAAGTGAATGTGTTTCATAAGTTTCTATAGCGGTTACCTAAACAAAAAAACCAGCGACTAAGCTGGTTTTTGTCTCGAGTCGCAGTATTACGCGACGCCGTGGTCGCACTCATCGTTAGTACAAACACCGTATAGATATAAGCTGTGGTTAGTTAGCTTAATGTTATGCTTCATTGCGATTTCATCTTGACGACGTTCAATCATTTCGTCAGAAAATTCGATAACCTTACCGCACGATAGGCATACTAAGTGGTCATGGTGATGCTGAGACGAAAGTTCGAAAACAGCCTTGCCACTCTCAAAGTGGTGGCGAGTAACAATACCTGCATCATCAAACTGGTTAAGTACGCGATATACAGTAGCAAGACCAATCTCTTCACCAATATCCAGTAACTTCTTATAGAGATCTTCAGCACTGATGTGTTGATTCTCTGGCGCTTGCATCAATTCTAAAATTTTGACTCGTGGTAAGGTCACTTTCAAACCGGCTTTCTTTAGCGCTTGATTTCCATCTGTCATTATTGTTCTCTTGATTGCAGAACGATTAGCTATAAGTTAATCAGTTCATTTGTGGGTATTCAATCCATTATATGTGTACAAATTGAAAACTTAAACCTTTGATCTAGCAATAAAGCCTCATATGCAAATAAAAGCCATTAACTAGATATAAAACAAACAATTTAAACGTACTTTTTGTATTGTTATTGCCCATTTATACTAACGCCTAATGTCATCCACGCCGACAAAAAGGCAAGATAGTAACAAAGACTAATAATAAGGACTGTAGATGTACCAGCAGATTGTAATATTGACCGGGGCAGGGATCTCTGCTGAATCTGGGTTACGTACCTTTAGAGATCAAGATGGTTTATGGGAAGAGCATAAAATCGAAGAGGTCGCGACCCCTGAAGGCTACGCCAATAACCCATTGTTAGTTGAACGTTTCTATAACGATAGATGGCAACAGTTTCATAATGGCTCTATCGAACCCAATGCGGGCCATATTGCACTTGCTAAGCTTGAGCAAGAGTTTGAGGGCGAGTTGTTGGTGGTTACACAAAACATAGATGATTTACATGAGCGAGCAGGCTCTCGACGTCTTTTACACATGCATGGAGAGTTATCTAAAGGGCGTTGCCCACGCTCACAGCAAACCTTCGTATTAAGAGAACCTTTTGGACCAGAACATACTTGTACTTGCTGCATACCAGCTCAAAGACTCAGGCCGCATGTTGTTTGGTTTGGTGAAATGCCTTTTGGTTTAGATAGAATTCAACATGCGCTAGATACATGCGATCTGTTTATTGCGATAGGCACATCAGGAACGGTGTACCCTGCGGCAGGCTTTGTTGATACAGCTAATCACCATGGCGCACAGACGGTTGAGATTAACCTTGTGGCTGCAGATAGGCACAGCCAATTCCAATATCATTTAGAAGGGAAAGCGAGTGAAGTGGTACCTAAACTTGTGGATGATATTCTTAGTGGCAAAATAGTGAATAACCTACTTTAGCCTTAGTGCTTGGGTGTCGTATACCAATGGGTATTAATAATGTCCTCGTAATGAGGTAAGTAAAAGGTAATTGTAGATGAAACAAGATACTGATGTTGGCGGCATTGCAATCATTATGCGTGGACTGCCGGGAAGTGGTAAAAGCTATTGGGTTGAACAATATGTAAAGTCATTACCAAAGTGTGATGATAGTGGATCGGTTAAGGTTTGCTCTACAGATGAGTTTTTTTATCTTGATGGTGAGTACCACTTTAATCCAAAACAATTATCTAAATATCATCAACTTAACTTAACGCGATTTATCCACGCAATTGCTAATAAAATACCTGTGGTTATTTGCGATAATACCAATATGGCTCTATGGGAGTTTGAGGGATATTATGCAGCAGCGAAAGCGGAAGGCTATCAAGTGCAGATCCAGCAGATTGGTGAGCCAAAGGATAAGAATCATCAGCTATTATGTGCCGACCGTAACAAGCATCGGGTACCGTTAAATAGTATTATTCGCATGGCAAAAACGTTTGAAGCCTAATGATTATACATATTCTTATATCCCTTTCTTACAATTAGTATAACTCGCTCTTGTAGTCTAAATGGCGAGTTTTAGCACTTCCAATCAGTGTCATAACCGAGTTCAATTAAAGTCCTTGCCTCACAAGCGCTAAGCCCTCGCTGAGCGAACACATCTTGATACTGATTGCTTTACGTAAGCAATGTTCATAATGTTTATGATTAGGCAGGCAATAAAAAAGCCTATAGACATTCATCTATAGGCTTTTATGTTAAAGCTTAAAACTCTAAAGAGTCATAACTAAATTAATAGTTACTTCTTAGCGTTTCTTTCTTTAACTTCAGCGATAACTTTCTCAGAAACACTGTTTGGACACTGGCTGTAGTGAGCGAATTCCATAGAGAATTGGCCACGACCAGAAGTCATAGTACGTAGTGAACCGATGTAACCGAACATTTCTGAAAGCGGTACGTCAGCCTTAATACGAACACCAGTAACACCAGCGTTTTGATCTTTGATCATACCACGACGACGGTTAAGGTCACCAATAACGTCACCAACGTTGTCATCTGGGCTGAATACGTCAACGTTCATGATAGGCTCAAGAAGTTGCGCGCCAGCTTTTGGCATAGATTGACGGAATGCGCCTTTAGCAGCGATTTCGAACGCGATAGCTGACGAGTCAACTGCGTGGAAAGCACCATCTTTAAGTTCAAGTTCAACGTCTAACACAGGGAAACCAGCAACAGTACCGGTGTTCATCATGCTAGCGAAACCTTTCTCAACTGCTGGCCAGAATTCCTTAGGAACGTTACCACCAACAACTGAAGACTTAAATGTGAAGCCAGTGTTTTGCTCACCAGGACGGATAACATAGTCGATCTTACCGAACTGACCAGAACCACCAGACTGCTTCTTATGCGTGTAGCTATCTTCGATTTCACGAGTAATAGTTTCACGGTATGCAACTTGAGGCTCACCAACAATTAGGTCAACGCCGTAAGTACGCTTAAGGATGTCTACCTTAATGTCTAGGTGAAGCTCACCCATACCTTTAAGAATAGTTTCACCTGAATCGATGTCAGTCTCTACACGGAAAGATGGATCTTCTGCAATCATTTTACCGATAGCGATACCCATTTTCTCAGAGCCGCCTTTATCTTTTGGTGTTACAGAGATAGAGATAACTGGCTCTGGGAATACCATTGCTTCAAGAGTACAAGGGTGCTTAACATCACACAAAGTGTGACCTGTTTGCACGTTCTTCATACCAACGATAGCGATGATGTCACCAGCTTGTGCGTAATCAAGTTCGTTACGCTCATCTGCTTGCATTTCACACATACGGCCGATACGTTCAGTCTTACCAGTTGCACTGTTAAGAATAGTATCGCCTTTACGTAGCTGACCTGAGTAGATACGTACGAATGTTAGTGCACCGAAACGGTCATCCATGATTTTGAATGCTAGTGCTTTTAGTGGCTCATCGATAGAAACTAAAGCGAACTCACCGTTTTCGTTACCTTCTTCGTCAGTAAGAGGTTGTGGATCAACTTCAACTGGGTTTGGTAGGTAATCAACAACAGCATCAAGAAGAAGCTGCATACCTTTGTTCTTGAAAGCAGAACCACAGTATGTAGGGAAGAAGTCCATTGTACGAGTACCAGCACGGATACAACGCTTAATGTCTTCCATAGATGGCTCTTCGCCTTCCATGTAAGCTTCTAATAGGTCATCGTCTTGCTCTAGAGCAGTTTCGATTAGCATTTCACGGTATTCTTCAACAAGGTCAACCATGTCAGCAGGAACGTCTTCTACTGAGTAGTTCTCAGCTTCGCCAGTGTCATCCCATACGTATGCTTTACGAGTAAGTAGGTCAACAACACCACTGAACTCGTCTTCGATACCGATTGGCAGTACCATAACAAGTGGGTTAGCAGCTAGAACGTCTTTAGTTTGCTTAACAACACGTAAGAAGTCAGCACCCATACGGTCTAACTTGTTTACGAAGATGATACGCGCAACTTCTGAGTCGTTAGCATAACGCCAGTTAGTTTCTGATTGTGGTTCAACACCACCAGAACCACAGAATACACCGATACCACCATCAAGAACTTTAAGAGAACGGTAAACTTCTACTGTAAAGTCAACGTGACCAGGGGTGTCGATAACGTTGAAACGGTGTTCTTTCCAAAAACAACTAACAGCAGCAGACTGAATGGTAATACCACGCTCAGCTTCCTGTTCCATGAAGTCAGTTGTTGATTCGCCGTCATGCACTTCGCCCAGTTTATGGATCTTACCGGTAAGCTTTAGGATACGCTCAGTTGTAGTAGTCTTACCCGCGTCAACGTGAGCAAAGATACCAATGTTTCTGTACTTTGATAAATCAGTCATTTTTCTACTCTATTGGAGTTACGTTCTAAAATTCCGCGCAAGTATAGCAATACTTTTCAATTTATTTTATCGATTTTTATCATTCAGGGCTAAATTAAACGAAATATCATAAAAAAATCACATTTTATAGCCAAATCTAAGGTTGTTACTTCGGCTGTAAAGGCAGGGGGTTAGCTAAAAGGCATATTTATAGGCTCTTAATGTGACCAATAGTAATGACGCAATCTTGGCGTTTCAGATATTTATGCTGGTCAGTGGCACCAACTGAGCCGACCGTTACGAATTGAAACGCCAACGGTCCCAGATCAGAGGTGTTGCGAAGCGGACATATTTATAGTTGTTGGTTACCTTAGCTTACCCATGACTGATAAACGTATTTGAGTCCTTTGGAAGATGAACTTGTTTAGCTACGACTTTCATCGCATGAGTCAATTTGCTGAGCTGGCTTGAGGTAATGCAATAGGGCGGCATGATATAGATAAGATTAGCAAAAGGTCTTATCCATACGCCTAAATCGACAAACTGCTGTTGCAGCTCTGCAGTATTAACAGTGGCATTCATCTCTAACACTCCTACGGCCCCTAATACGCGTACGTCTTTGACATTTTGGTAGTCTATAGCGCTTGCCAGTTCGTGCTTTAACTGAGTTTCAATAGCACTAACCTGTTGTTGCCAATGATTTTCACCAATAAGCTCAAGGCTGGCGATGGCCGCAGAGCACGCTAATGGGTTAGCCATGAAGGTTGGGCCGTGCATAAACACGCCGGCAGGAGAATCACTAACACCTTTAGCCACTTCATCACTGCACAGGGTTGCTGCTAACGAAATATAACCACCAGTCAATGCTTTACCTAAACATAAAATGTCGGCTTCAATATTGCTGTGTTCGTAGGCAAATAACTTACCAGTACGACCAAAGCCGGTGGCGATTTCATCAAGAATCAGCAGCACATTATATTTGTCGCACAGTTTTCTTACCGCGGTTAAATACTCTGGGTGGTAAAAACGCATACCGCCAGCACCTTGCATAATCGGCTCGAGCAATAATGCCGCTATCTGTTGATGATTATCTTCAAACAGGTTAGAAATGTCGCTCAGTTCCTCTGGGTCAAAGTCGTCATCGAAGCGAGACTGAGGAGCTGGGGCAAACAATTGTTTGGTGACTAACTCACCAAACATGGTGTGCATGCCACCTTCTGGATCGCACACGCTCATGGCTGCAAAGGTATCACCATGATAGCCATTTTTAATGGTGAGGATTTTTTGCTTCGCTGTATGTCCTCTACCTTGCCAGTATTGCAGAGCCATTTTCATCGCCACTTCTACCGCGATTGAGCCCGAGTCCGCCAAAAATACCTTGGTTAGTTTGGGGCTAGTCATGTCGATGAGCAGTCGTGCCAACTCTACTGCAGGACGGTGGGTGATCCCGCCAAACATAACATGGCTTAATTGTGCGGTTTGCTGCTGCATTGCTGCGACTATTTTGGGATGGCTATAACCATGGACACAAGCCCACCATGAACTGGTACCGTCAATGAGTTTTGTACTATCTTGCAACTCCAGTTCAACGCCATCGGCGGCAACGACTCCAAATGCCGGCAATGCATTGGCCATGGAGGTATACGGATGCCACAAGTGCTCTTTATCAAATTGAAGATCAACACTGCTTGTAGTAGATTGAATGTTGTTGCTCATATAATAACCGTTAGTAAACCTTTTAATTAGTATGACATTGACAGGTTACGACCTGTAGGTATCCTAAGCAAGATAAATATTACGTAAAACCCTCTACTTCATAGTGGTAAGTTGTTGTTTTTAAGGTTAAAAGTGTGCCATTCTTTAACAGGGTTAACGGCAGTTAGCATCTTTTTTATAAACTCAGATGCTAGCAGCAAACGCAAAAGAATCAGATTAATTGAACGTGTGAGCAAAAAGGGAACTGCATGTCTGAAGTACAGCTAAGAAATAACTGGAAGCGCGAAGAGATTGAAAGCTTATTTGCACTGCCAATGAACGATCTCCTATTTCAGGCGCATAGCATCCACCGCCAAGAGTTCGATCCTAATGAAGTCCAGATCAGCCGTTTACTGTCGATTAAAACCGGTGCTTGCCCAGAAGACTGTAAGTATTGCCCGCAAAGTGCACGTTATGACACAGGTCTTGAAAAAGAGCGCTTGCTCGCCATGGAAACGGTACTAATAGAAGCTCGCAGTGCTAAAGCTGCGGGAGCATCACGTTTCTGCATGGGCGCAGCGTGGCGTAATCCTAAAGAACGCGATATGCCATACCTTAAGACCATGGTGGAAGAGGTTAAAGCATTAGGTATGGAAACCTGTATGACCCTGGGTATGTTGTCAGCTGATCAAGCCAATACGCTGGCTGATGCGGGGCTGGACTATTACAACCATAACTTAGATACCTCGCCTGAATATTATGGCGATGTGATCACCACTCGCACCTATCAAAGTCGTTTAGATACCTTATCCAATGTACGTGCATCAGGCATGAAAGTATGTTCTGGTGGCATTGTTGGCATGGGCGAGAAAGCCACCGACCGAGCCGGTCTTCTTCAGCAATTGGCAAACTTAGATCAGCATCCAGATTCTGTGCCAATTAATATGTTGGTAAAAGTCGAAGGTACCCCCTTTGAAAAGCTTGATGATTTAGATCCATTAGAGTTTGTCCGTACCATTGCCGTAGCGCGTATTACAATGCCCAAGTCTAGAGTGCGTCTGTCGGCAGGGCGTGAGAATATGACCGATGAACTGCAAGCGATGTGCTTTTTTGCGGGAGCAAATTCAATCTTTTACGGCTGTAAGTTGTTAACGACGGCAAATCCAGAAGAAAATGATGATATGAGTCTATTTAGACGACTGGGCCTGCATCCTGAGCAGGGCGTAGCATCAACCAAAGAACAGGATGAAGCTATGTTGGCAAAAGCCGCGGCGCAGCAAGACAAAAAAGTGTCTGCATTTTATGATGCCGGCGCGCTTTAAGTTGCTGATTAAAAAATAGTTAATAGTTAATAGTTAATAGTTAATAGTTACAAGATGGTTAATGGTTACAAGATGGTTAATGGTTACAAGATGGTTAATGGTTACAAGATGGTTAATGGTTACAAGATAGTTAATGGTTACAAGATAGTTAATGGTTACAAGATAGTTAATGGTTGCCGGGTGACTAATTAACAGAGAGCATCGTCAGTGTTGGTCAGTATCGCTCAATGCTGATAGTGCTCCCTTTTTCAAAGCGATTTTATACAAGTAACGATTAAAATACACAATTACCAAAGCCTGCCGAAAATAAAGCGGTGGGTTTACTAGGCTATTTTAGCCTTTTAACTGAGCATAACAATGTCAGAAAGTTCAAAAAATCAGCCGTTAGTCGAGTCCTTGAACGCTAGAGTTATCAATAAAAATCAAGCGTTAGAACAACAAGGTCTGCTTCGAAGACGCACTAATCTTGTGCTGGACCCTAATCAGTCAAATTACTTTGAAGTGGATGCACTGCCTTATGTTAATTTCAGTAGTAATGACTATTTAGGCTTATCGACATCTTCAGAGTTAGCTGAGGCACTTTACCAAGGAGCGAAACAACACGGTGTTGGGAGTACTTCCTCGCCATTGGTCGTGGGTTATAGCGAAGCGCATTTAAAACTTGAGCAAGCCTTATGCGAAGCCACAGGACATGAAGCTGCACTGTTATTTTGTTCAGGTTTTAGCGCTAATAACGCATTAATGAAGACCTTGTTTAATGAAACGGATCTGGTGCTTGCCGATAAGTTAATCCATGCCTCAGTGATCGACGGCGTTCAGGATAGTGGTGCTAAGCTGAAGCGCTTTAGTCATAACGACATCGATAGTGCTAAGAGTCATTTAGAGCGCTTTTCGCCAAGTGCATTATTGACCGAAAGTCTATTTAGTATGGATGGTGATATTGCTCCTTTAGCTGAGTTATCGGCGCTTTGTCAACAGCATAATACTTGGTTAATCGTCGATGATGCCCATGGTTTTGGTCTGCTAGGCGAAAACGGATTGGGTGCCACAAGGATTGCAAACGACATTAAGATTGATGCTCAGTTGGTCACCTTTGGTAAGGCCATGGGGGGGCAAGGAGCTGCAATTCTCGGAAGCCAAGCATTAATCGATTTTTTGGTGGCCAATGCCCGTCATTACATCTACTCAACAGCGTTGTCGCCAGCTCATGCCGTAGCAGCATTGGCCGCCATCAATATGATTAAGCAGCAACCCGAACGTCGGCAGAAATTGAATGACAATATTGCCTGTTTTAGAGCTGCCTGCTTAGAAAAGAATATCGAACTCTCAGACTCACAAACTGCAATTCAACCGATCTTAATCGGCGATGCCGCTAAGACAATGGCGGTGGCTAAAAGATTGAAAGAACATGGTTTCTGGTTAGGTGCGATTCGAACTCCAACCGTACCCGTCGGAAGTGCAAGATTAAGGTTAACCATAAATGCTAATCACTGTCAGCAAGATATTTTGGCGTTAGTGGATGTGTTGGCTGTTATCTTAAATGATGACTGACATTGAGCTTTCTAATATCTCATTACGCTGTCTTTAAAGGTTCTTTAAAGGCTTTTATACCGCTATTTCAATTTTATTTGATTGATTAGGATCCAATGCAGTGAATACAGGATCAAGTGAGCTTAAACACCAAGTCGCAGCGCGGTTTTCCGCCGCAGCCGCGCATTACCATAGTTACGATATACTGCAAAAAAGAACTGCTGAGCATCTGTTACGTCAAGTGACCTCAAGCTCCCGCTTATTAGATATAGGTGCCGGTCCTGGTACTTGCTTTGATCATATTCCTAGCCTTGAGCAAGTACTCTGTCTCGATATTGCCGAGGGGATGCTCAAAACGCTTAGCGAAAACTTCCCGCAGTACATACCGATTTGTGGCGATGCCCAGAGTCTTCCTTTTGCTGCAGACACGATTGGTGGCATCTATTCCAATGTGGCATTGCAATGGTGCCAAAATCTTCCTCTAGCGATTAATGAAGCTTGCAGAGTGCTTTGTCGTGATGGTGAACTGAATATGAGTATCGTGGCTGCCAATAGTTTGTATCAGTTGGCTGAACTAGGTTTTAAGGTCAATACGTTTATCGATGAAAAAACACTGCTTGCTTGTTTTGAGCAAGATGCCTGGCAAATAGCAGAGTTTGAAACTCAAGCGATAACGGTTCACTTTGCCGATCTTAGAGCTATGCTGCAGTCGATTAAAGGGGTTGGGGCATCAATTGTAAAACAAGATCAAAATGTTAACTTGCCTCAGGTCACATTGAGAGGACGTAAAGATTGGCAAGCTTTGCAAGCTCAGGCAGAGTTGAGTCGAGCCCCTGAGGGCCTTCCTTTAACTTATAATATTAGCTTTATTAAAGCGCGGAAAAAGCGCTAAACGCAGCTTGGAGTTGACATGACATTTTTTGTAACGGGTACAGATACCGATTGTGGTAAGACGTTGATCTCATCTGCATTGCTAACTGCCGCTAAAGGCGAAACAGTAGGCTTTAAGCCGATAGCATCTGGCTGTGAACAAACAGAGAAAGGGCTTCGAAATAGTGATGCTTTGGCATTAATGGCTGCTTCTAGTATCAAACTTCCTTACGAGGATATTAATCCTTTTGCCTTTGAAGCAGCTATTGCGCCGCACATCGCGGCAGCAGAGAAAGGCGTTCAATTAGCGCCTAATCGTATTGAAGCTCAGCTCAAGATGGCTGAATTTGTTGGTGCTGATTTTTGCTTGATTGAAGGTGCGGGTGGCTGGCGTTTACCATTAGGAGAAGGTCACTACCTTTCAGACGTTGTGCAATCGATGAACTTGCCAGTGATCTTAGTGGTGGGTATGAAACTAGGCTGTTTAAGCCATGCATTATTAACGGCTGAAGCGATTAAGGCTGATGGTTTGAACCTTGTAGGCTGGGTAGCGAATCAAGTCGATGCCGATATGGCAAATCAACAAGAAAATCTAGCCGCGCTAAAACAGATGATGACGGCACCTTGCTTGGGCTATGTACCGCATCTTGCTAAGCCGACCGCGGAAGCTGCTGCCAGTCATTTAGATATGAGTGTTTTGTTATAAGCTAATCGTTAATATCTAATAGTTAGTGCGATGTAACATGAATTAGCTAAAGCTTGTACGCAAAATTAACGCCCAATTGGTGGAGAAATTATGCTTCCTAATTGGGCTTATCTTTATGTTAAGAAAGATTAATCCCACGTCTCCTATAATTATCCTGCTTTACCGATTAAATTAATCTTAGATTAATGAAACCGACCTAGACTTTGCCGACTTGATATAAAAGTGGAACTCAGCCGTCTATTATTGATGCTACAAGGCATGTATTTGAAGCGATAAGACATAAATTTTGCAGTCTCCCCTTGAAATCTCGTTTTTTGGACATATTATGTCTCTTATAGAGTGTATATCAGGTACTTTGTATCCTAACAGGAGCTTAAATGAAGCGTATATTTTTACTGATTGCCACTAACATGGCGATCTTATTGGTGGCATCAATTGTGATGTCTATCTTAGGTGTTAATACCTCAACCATGGGCGGATTATTAGTATTCGCTGCAATCTTTGGTTTTGGTGGCGCCTTTATCAGCTTGGCTATCTCTAAGTGGATGGCTAAGAAAACTATGGGCTGTGAGGTTATCACAACGCCGCGTGATAACACTGAACGTTGGTTAGTGGAAACCGTTGCTCGTCAAGCAGAGCAAGCGGGCATTAAAATGCCTGAAGTGGCTATCTATCAGTCGGCAGAGTTAAATGCATTTGCAACGGGTCCTAGCAAAAACAACGCATTGGTTGCAGTGAGCAGTGGTCTTTTGTATGGCATGAGTCAAGACGAAATAGAAGCTGTATTAGCCCACGAAGTAAGCCACGTCGCTAACGGCGATATGGTGACGCTGACTCTTATTCAAGGCGTGGTGAATACATTCGTTATCTTCGCTGCACGTGTCGTGGCTGGCATCATCAATAACTTCGTCGCGAGTAATGACGAAGAGGGTGAAGGCTTAGGCATGTTTGCTTATATGGCAGTGGTTTTTGTACTGGATATGCTGTTTGGTATCTTAGCTTCAATCATTGTGGCTTACTTCTCTCGTATTCGTGAATATCGAGCCGACGAAGGTGCTGCACGTTTAGCGGGTAAAGATAAGATGATTGCGGCACTTGAGAGACTGCGCCAAGGCCCTGAAACCGGTGCAATGCCAGCGTCAATGTCAGCGCTAGGTATTAATGGTAAAAAATCGATGGCTGAGTTGATGATGAGTCATCCGCCACTAGAAAAGCGTATTGCGGCACTTAGAACTCACTAATTGAAGCATGGCTAAATCAAGGCGGTTCGAGGTTCAATCTCTCGAATCGCTTTTTTATTACCCAAAATCAACGTGATAAATAGTTAGTTATACTGCATTCCAAGAAGTAATTTGATTAAGCGCACATTTTGAGAATTTCCACAATGATATGATCTTTCACTTAAATTAGTTGCGGATTAGTTAATGCTTAGCTAAATTAACCTAAGTCGTGCTAAAAATATTGTTCGCAAGATGAAAACAACCTGACTATTAAGTTTTCACTATGCGAACATCAAATGAGGATACAATTGTGAGCAATAAACTACTAAGTGCAATTTTTGGTGCGGCATTCGCAGCACTCGCTTTATCACCAACAGCTTTCGCTGAAGGTCAAGAACTTGCCGAAATGCATGCTGAAATGGACGGTTGTGAAGCGTGTCACGCTGACGGTTCACCATCTGCAGACGGTGAATACGAGTTCCAGCAGTGCCAAGCCTGTCACGGTACTTTGGCTGAAATGGACGCCGTTCACCAGCCACATGACGGCATGCTAACGTGTGCTGATTGTCACGCGCCACATGAAATGAACGTGGGTGACAAGCCAACATGTGACAGCTGTCACGATGATGGTCGTACTGCCGAGTCGACACTTAAGTAATTTTATTTGACTTAAATTGCTAAAATGAGCCAGCCTAGAGCTGGCTTTTTTGCATAAAAATTTTGACAGTGCAGGATCAATATTGGCTCAAAAGGTTTTCTGGTGGAACCAGCATTCAAATTCTTACTAGGGTTCAGATTATAGGTAAGAAAATTTTATACAAAATCTCATCACAGCATAAAACATACAATATTTTTCATCTTACATAAGAAATGACTTGTGACTCCTTTCGTATGACAAGCTTAGTTAACACCATCGATAACAATATTTGAGGGTTTGCTGTTTATTTCTTTTAAAATCAATAGCTTGAATGTATTTTTGTGAAATAGTTAATTGTTGTTAATTGAGTTATCCGTAGTAGTAAAGTCTAGTTTTTATTGAGCGAATAGCTATTTGGATGCAGCGCTTTTAATACTCTAGATTGATGATGGACAAGCACTTTCCCGACATAATGGCCGCGTTAATTTCATATAGTCATTAAAGGTCGGTAATTGAGTATGGATACTACTAAGATGGCGGTTAACTCCTCTAATCTTCAAATCAGCAGCATATGGCGTTATACCCCAGCGCTACTCCTTGCCTTTTTGCCTCTGGTGCACGCTCAAGACCTTAGCCAATTTGATGAACTTAATGGCTATGATAACCGCGCCTCTATCGCCCAAAGTGGTGATAGTTTAGATGCAAGTGTGAGTCAGCAAGGTGTTTCAAACCGGGCAATAGTGAGTCAGTCGGGCTTATTAACAGTGGCGGATGTGAAGCAGTTAGGGGGAAGTAACCGCGCTGGCGTTTACCAAAATGGTGCAGAAATTGAGGCAAGTATTCTTCAAAGTGGCTTCAATAACATCGCTATCTCTTCTCAGCAAGGTGCCTATTTAAATCTCGATATTAATCAACAAGGGAACAATAATTTAGCTTCAGTCCTACAAATGGGCAATGAAAGCTCGGTGACAATATACCAAAATGGTACTGGGCATGGTGTTTCAGTTGTGCAATATGGGCAGGGACAATCAGCCCAAGTCACTCAAGGTTATATTTCAAATTAAGCCAACTTCAATTGTTGTTGTGTTTATGTGAATAATTCTGTCTTTATTTGTAGTCTGAGTGTATTACAATAAAAACACACGGATGGTGATATACAGTACACACGGAGTTAGCTTATGTTCAAAGTCACACATTGGGTTTTGGTTACCCGCTCGCATTTATTTGCCGATCTTCTCAATACCAGATGGCCACAAGAGTTCTTGGTCAAACTACATCGGATCTCTCCAGAGCATTTTAATGCTGAATTATTAGAAAGTCGCATTACTATCATTTTGATTGATCTGTCGACCGTAGATGTTCAAACCGCATATCAAATTCAAAAGCGCATTGAAAAAGGCAGCAACATCGCTCGAGTCGTCTTTTTGCATTTTCCTAAACAGGTTGACGCTAAATTTCTTATCCAAGCTTCAGTGACTGCCGGGGTATTTTATTCAGATGCTTGTTTAGAAACAATTGGTGAGGGCATGGCGGATATAGTAAAAGGCAAAGTGGTTCTACCTCAGCGTTTTACAGAGAGTAACAGCCTTAATGATAGTGCTATTGATGAGGTTGAAACCTTAACGATCCGAGAGCGTGAAGTACTGCAAGTATTACGCAGTGGAAGTACCAATATTGATATTGCAAATAAACTATTTGTCAGTGAAAGCACCATAAAAACGCATCTTTATCGAGCGTTTAGAAAAATTGGTGTATCGAGCCGTGGTCAGGCAATTGCCTGGGCCCAAACCAATATGCATGAAGTGACTCAATGAGTCGGTTCTGCTTATGTTTTCTCCTTCTGTCGTCAACGTTGACGGCAGGGGAGATTGTATTAGATAAGCAGCAACCACCGCTAGCCGAAAGTACCAGCGATAAACCCCCAAAAGTTGAAACAGATCTTATCGATGGGCTTATTCTTAATCGTGCAATGACTCGATTTGGTCATCGATTTTATCGAGAATTTGTCGCAGCTTATCGGGATATTGGTGGTGTGGCTCAACATTCAGGTTTGACCGTGGTTGAACAAGCGACAGCGAGAAGCGGTAGTAAAATTAGTATTCTTCACAATAGAAGACCTATCTATATCACGGTTGTCTCTCCTGCAAGTAGAAATATCGATGAGCAAGCTTTAGCTGCTGCCGGGCGAGTAAACCAAAAATTAAAACAAAATCAAAGGCAAGCAAACTGGGCCCAATTTTTAGATCCCGATTTGGCTCCAGATGAATTTTAACAAGGAAAGTTTATGAAAAGGGTTATTAAAATTGCGGGTGGTTCATTGTTGGCGGTGCTTATGGGCTCATCCCATGCAACTCAGCTGACTTACACTCCTGTTAATCCCAACTTTGGGGGCAGTTACCTTAATGGTTCATATTTACTGTCTAATGCATCAGCTCAAAATAAACATACAGGAGGGTCGAGTTATGTGCCGCCATCGGCGCTTGACCGATTAGCGAGTTCACTAGAGTCTCGTCTGATGAGTCAGCTGTTTAATGATGCGGCAAACGGCGGTGAAGGGTACTTAAAGACTGATGATTTCGAGATCCAGGTGGTGAATCAAGATGGTGCCTTATTGGTGCATATTACCGATGTTGTCACGGGTGAAACAACAATTATCGAAGTCGGTGGCATTATCGACACTAACACTGGAGAAGGTTAATGATTAACAAGCTAACCTTATTGTTTGCCTTATGCTTTGTAAGCGCGTGCTCTACTACGAGTGAATTAGAGCAAATAGTGCCTTCATCAAGTTTAATGCCAAAAGGTGAGACTTATTACGATCTAATTGGTTTACCCGCTCCGCAAGGAAGCATGGTTGCAGCCGTTTACGACTTTAGAGATCAAACCGGTCAATACAAACCTATTCCATCGAGTAACTTTTCCACCGCGGTACCTCAAAGTGGTACAGCATTTTTAGCCCAAGCGCTGAATGACTCTAGCTGGTTTATCCCTGTTGAAAGAGAGGGGTTACAAAATTTACTGACTGAGCGAAAAATTGTGCGTGCAGGACTAAAGGGCGATGCTGCAAGTTTAAGCCAACTTAATTCTGCACAGATCTTGATGGAAGGCGGTATTGTTGCATACGACACCAATATTCGTACCGGTGGCGCTGGAGCTCGTTATTTGGGCATTGGCGCGTCAAGTCAATTTCGTGTTGATAGTATTACGGTAAATCTTAGGGCTGTAGACATACGTACAGGAAGACTGCTTAGCAGTGTCACCACAACTAAATCAGTATTGTCTAAAGAACTGACGGCAGGGGTATTTAAATTTATCGATGCTCAGGAGTTATTAGAGTCTGAAGTTGGTTATACCTCGAACGAACCCGTTAGTTTGTGTGTGGTACAGGCGATTGAAAGTGCAGTGGTGCACATGATTGCTGATGGCATTTGGAAACGAGCTTGGAACCTTGCAGATACTCAAGCTGGTTTAGAAAATTCAGTGCTTAAAAAATACTGGTTAGAGGCTCATTCGGTTGACAGAGTCCAAGCTAGGCTAAACCAAGGTTAATATAGCGATATTAAAAAAGGCGCTATGTATAGCGCCTTTTTTATGGTGTCAGTTCACGTCCAACTAAATTGTTACTCATTTATGTGTCGAATGCGTGTTATTTGAGTGGTTTCGTATTTTATATGTTCATTACTTTTAATACTGTTTAGCTTTAGATTGATTTGCAAATAGAGCTGATTATGCAGTCCATTTAGCTTGGCGCTTGCCAAGCGCTATATTGAGTTTTTATTCTTGGCTACTTATTCATTTCTCGTTCTTTGCTTAAAAACTCAAATCCACTTTTCAAGTAGCTAAAGCGATCGTCATCTGGCAGTGAGCGAACCTGTGCCAACATTAGGCCAAAAGCTGAATCAATCATCAATCTGTCAGATAGTTTCAAATAGCGATAAACGACGGGCCTGAGCACAACGGTGAAATGCCCTGTAAATTCGTTGAAGCGTTGCTCTTCAATAGCTGTGGTATTGTTCACCAGTTCACGCATACACAAAGCGGCAAGCAGAGCATTTTTATCACTAAAAGACTGATATTGTGCAGCACGGGAGTACCCGGCTCGCTTATGAACATCAGACATATTAAGTGCAATCATGCCTTTTTCTTGTACTAATTCAGTTGCGGCATCTAAGAGTGCGGTTTCTTTTTCCGTAAGCATTGTCTTATTCCTGCATATTTTTTTTCATTAGAAATCCTAAACAGCGTAAAGTCAACCACATTGTATATACATCTGTTTAATGCAGGTGCAAGTCAACACGATCCAATCATGTGATTTACTTCAGAAATCGTCCATCGCCTTGTCAATATTTTCGCGTATACTATGGCTAGTAATTTCCTTTTGAGGGCAGACAAATGGCCGAAGAAACCATATTTAGCAAAATTATTCGACGTGAAATTCCTGCAGATATCTTATATCAAGACGATCTTGTGACAGCCTTTAGAGATATCACGCCCAAAGCACCTACACATGTGTTAATTATTCCAAATCATCTGATCCCAACAACTAATGACATTAAGGCATCAGACGAAAAAGCATTAGGCCGTATGATGTCTGTGGCTGCTAAGTTGGCTCAAGAAGCGGGGATAGCTGAAGATGGCTACCGATTAATCATGAACTGTAATCAGCATGGTGGCCAAGAGGTTTATCACATTCATATGCATTTAGTGGGTGGCCATCCACTAGGCCCGATGTTGAGCCCGAGTGAATGAGTTCAAGCAGTCAGAGCTACTCGCTAACCGATATGGCGAGCCGATTTGTCGCGCAGCTAACTCAATGCCGTAAGCTTAAATTAAAAGTGCTAGAAGGTAGCGGAAAGCATGTTTTACTGGAGCTGCCTTACGATACACAGCTTGTTGGTTACCCTGACACGGGGGTGATCCATGGTGGTGTGATCACAACATTGATGGATACTGCAAGTGGTTGCGCGGTGGTGTGTTCAATTTTTGATAAACACCGCTTGCTTGAGATCTCTCCGACTCTCGATTTGCGTGTCGATTATATGAAGCCAGCAGCGCCGCACAAACCTGTTTACGGTTTTGCCCAGTGTTATAAATTGTCTTCAAGTGTTGCCTTTACCCGCGCTATTGCTTACCAAGATTCAATAGATGATCCCATCGCTCATGCGGTAGGCTCGTTTATGCGTATCAGCCCTGAGATGGTTGGTGAAGAGTTTAGGCAGGCATTGATGGGAGGTGCTGAATATGAATGATGAATCGTACTTTTCTATTGAACCATCGTTGGACGACAGTGCTAAGCTTGACGTTAAGGGCATCGTAAAGAAGGCCACAGAGCTAAATGACTTTGGCCATCTCTTGGAGCATGTTCCTTACGCAAAATTTATCGGAATGGCGGTAGACAGATTTGGTGATGAACTGGTTTTCAAGCTGCCAGCAAAAGATGACAACATAGGTAATCCTATCTTGCCTGCGCTACATGGCGGCGTGATTGCAGGATTTATGGAGATGTCGGCAATAGTACAATTGATGGTGTTTATGCAAACCACAAAAGTACCTAAAGTTGTCGATTTTTCAATTGATTATTTAAGGGCTGGTTACCATAAAGATAGCTTCGCCGAGTGTAAAATCACGCGCCAAGGCCGCCGAGTGGCCAATGTAAGCATTAATTGTTGGCAGACAAACCGTAAGCATTTAATTGCAACTGCAAGAGCGCACTTTTTGATTGATTAGTCGAGCTGGCTAACTTTAGTTTATTTAAGTTACGCCTATTAGCTTATGCTTAAACTCAAGCTTATTAACTCAAGCTTATTAACTCAAGCTTATTAACTTACGTTTATTCGCTTAGGCTATTAATCGGGCATGTTAATTTAACTTGCTACTTAACTCATGGTTTGTATCAATAGCGTATGTGTTGCAGCTAAGAAGGGGATAGAGATGAAAAAGGTTTTATTGGGACTATTTACCGCATTGGTTTTCACTGCATGTGCTCCACATACCGCCGGTGTGATGGCGGGGTCAAATGGGGATGCTAGGATTGATAACAATAGCTTTGGTAAAGAGGTACAAGTAACCAATATCATGGCTCGCCCTGAAGGCGGATTCTTACGTGGTACGGGAACCATTGTCAGTCAGGTATCAACCGATTTAAGGTTGCAATATAAGTTCACCTGGTTTGATTTAAACGGAATGACAATTGACGACGAAGGCGTAAGCTGGAAATCGGTAAAGCTACACGGTAAACAGCACCTGCAAGTTAGCGCTGTGGCTCCTAATGCCACCGCAACTCGTTTTGAGCTATACGTGAGAAAAGCCTTTTCAAATTAGCCTGACGACACTCTTGGTTAATATTGGTTAGTTAAAGTGGTAAGTTTAAGTTGTTGGCTAAAGCCTAGCGTAAACCAAGTTTATATCACACCTGTTAAAAAAACGTCAGCTAAGCTGACGTTTTTTCATGCAAAAAGTACCTGTTTTTAAAGAAGTCTGTCATCGAGTTGTAAATTTCATGTATAATCGCGCTCGCCAAGGGGTGTTAAAGTCTATAAACCGAAAGTCGGATTTATCTGCTTTGACTGAGATGTTGAAAAACGAACCCTTTGAACCTGATCCGGCTAATACCGGCGTAGGAATGGGCCACAATTCATTTCCAGATCGCTTCTTTACTGATGCCGGATCTCAAAATTTTACTTTGAGGTCCTATGTTAAATCTAAAATCTTATTCGCCAATAGCACTTGCGGTTATTGCAGCCATCTCATCTACAAACGCCTTTGCTAATGGCGATGCATCCACCACTCACGATGATATCGAAGTCATGGTGGTGACCTCTGACTTTCGTGGTTCAGCATTAGAAACAATGCCCTCCAGCGTTACCATTATTGATCAGCAACAAATTGAAGATGAAGGTGCCCAACACTTTGAAGATATCTTAAATACGGTTGCCAATTTAAATTGGTCTGGTGGTAGCTCTAGACCTAAATATTTTCAGATCCGTGGTGTGGGCGAGCAAGAAGAATACCAGGGCGCACCTAACTCTTCGGTGGGGTTTGTTGTAGACGATATCGACCTATCTGGTTTAGGCATGGTCTCAAGCATGTATGATCTACAACAAGTAGAAGTGCTACGTGGGCCACAAGGAACTCGCTATGGCGCAAATGCCTTAGCAGGTCTAATTTATCTCAAGAGTAACGACCCTACCGATGTGTTTGAACATGGCGCAGAAGTCTCTCTTGGCGATGATAATCTACAGACTTTCAGTGGTTTCAGCTCAGGTCCTATTACAGACTCAGGTAATTTACTTTATCGTGTATCGTTACAGCAGCATCAACAAGATGGCTATCGTGACAACCTCTACCTTGGCCGAAGTGACACCAATAATCGTGATGAGTTTACAGGCCGCGGTAAGTTACGCTGGTATGCAACCGAAGATCTAGAAATCGATTTAACTTTCCTGCACGCGAACTACGACAATGGTTATGATGCATGGACACTGGATAATAATGGTTTTGACACATTAACCGATGCTCCGGGTGTCGATAAGCAACGTACAACAGGCTCGTCACTTAAGTTCACCTATACTGGCGCCGAGAATTTTGATCTCACTTCATTAACCTCGTTGGCGCAATCAGATACGCGCCATAACTACGACGGTGACTGGGCAAACCCTGACTACTGGGAAAGTCGAGATTGCGGTGGTATTCCATGTGAGTACGAGTATAACTGGGACAAAAAAGGCGAGAGAAAAACGCTAACCCAGGAGTTTAGATTATCGTCCACAGAATCTGGACGTATTTTTTCAGATAGTACCGATTGGCTGATTGGCGTGTATGTCATGGACTTACAAGAAGATAACGACACGCTCGATACTTATAACCAGTTATCAGCCGAGTATGAAGCACAAAATTATGCATTATTTGGTCAGTTAGATTCAGACTTAGGTGCAACTTATGCATTATCTGTTGGTTTACGGGTTGAGCGTCGAGAAAGTGATTACAGTGATTCGGCAGGCGACAGTTTCGGCCCAAGCGAAACTATGTGGGGCGGACATATCGCATTAAGCAAGGCGTTAAGCGAAAACCATGAGTCCTATATCCGTGTGGCGCGTGGCTACAAAGCGGGTGGCTTTAACATGTCGCTGCCAGTTGAGTTAGCAGACAAAAAAGAGTACGACACCGAAATCCTTTATAACTATGAATTGGGTTTAAAATCGACTTGGTTTGACGGTCAGGCGAGCACCAACCTTGCTGTGTTTTATATGGATAGACAAGATCAGCAAGTTGCAGCATCACAGCAGTCAACAGTTCCGGGTGAAGAGGGTAACTTTATTTTATTTACCGAGAATGCAGGTAGTTCACACAACTACGGTGCGGAACTCGAAGGTAATTGGTATGCAACAGACAACTTGAACTTATACGGTAGCCTAGGCTGGTTAGAAACGGCTTATGGCGATTATCAATATGAAGATAAATATGGTGCTGAGGTCGATCTTTCAGGCCGAGAACTCGCCCATTCACCTAACTATACCTTTAGCATAGGTGCGACTTATCGCAGCGATAATGGTTGGTTTGCCAACGTCAACGCTAGCGGAAAGAGTGATTTCTACTACTCTGACAGTAATGAGTCAAAGTCTGATCCTTATCAAATTTTTAACGCCAAAGTGGGTTATGAAGCCGACATCTGGTCTGTGTATCTGTGGGGACGTAATCTACTTGACGAACAATATGGCGTTCGTGGTTTCTACTTCGGTAATGAACCAGATTTAGATTGGGCTGATAAGCAATATATACGCTATGGCGATCCACGCCAACTAGGTATGACATTTAACCTTAAGTTCTTGTAAGTAAGAGATCATCACGCGTGTAATTACAAGTGTGATTCAAGATTTTTAAAGCATAAGTGAAGAGTGATTAATGGTTAAGTTAATCACCCATTTACTGAATACCGATTTACTTAATATAGTCAAATTGAGCCACCATAGGGTGGCTGAGGTCAATACCATGAAATTAACAGCAGAAATTAGTTGCTACCCGCTTCAAGATAACTATTTAGACCCGATTAAATGGTTTATTGCGCGAGTGGATTCTTACGACAACATACAGCGAGTGACCAATGCAATGGCAACTCAGGTGGTTGGTGAGTATGGCGATGTGATGTCTATGCTTGCGGTTGAGATGCAAGCCGCTCATGAAAAATTTGGTAAAGCCGTATTCGTTTGTAAGTTTATTGGTGGCGAACTCAATTTAAGTCATAGCGAATAATTTTATTTAGATGAGGTGGTCTAGAGATAGGGAATGTCTTTTGGCCACTGTTGAGTTTAACAATATCTGACGATGATTTAGGGCAAGAACTTCTTGTGCTAAGTATCTTGTGTTAAATACAGGGCACCATTTATGTCTGAGTTTTGGCTAGCGTTAGTCAATAGTTTTACTGCCGCTTTTAGTGAAGCAGAAGCGTTGACGGGCTGGGAGGCTGTAGCGGTCTTACTGGCTTTGGCCTACCTTATTTTTGCGATGAAAGGTAGCATTTGGTGTTGGGCGGCAGCGTTTATCAGTACCGCGATTTATACCGTATTGTTTTGGAAAGTGTCGTTGTTGATGGAGTCCGTGCTTAATATTTACTATATGGCCATGGCTGTTTATGGCTATTGGATGTGGACTCGAGGCGGTAAAAAGCATGATGGGGTGAACATTGTTTCATGGCAGCTGAGCACGCATTTGAAATTAATAGGGCTCACGAGCTTGATTGCTGTTTTAATCGGTCATTTCATGGCAACTCAAACTCAAGCCGCTTTCCCCTATTTAGATGCTGCGACGACCTGTTTTGCGGTTATGACCACTTACTTGGTGGCAAAAAAAGTCCTAGAAAACTGGATTTATTGGTTTGTTATTGATGCGGTTTCTATTTATCTCTATGTCAGTAAAGGCTTGATGTTAACCGCCATTTTGTTTGTACTTTACCTTGGGATGGTTGTATTTGGCTACTACATGTGGCGCAATAAAATGTACGTGCAGCAAACCACGCAAGAGATTGACTTAGCGGCAGGAACCGCCTAAATGGCTCAAGGTTTAACTCAAATTCTGGCGCCTTATCTTGCGCAGTCAGGGCTGACAAATGTCAGCCTGATAGCCCCTTTGACGCAAGGCTTAAGCAATCAAAACTATTACATTCGTGGCTTACATCAGAGTAAGTCCACTGAATCTGAGTGGGTACTAAGAGTCAATAGTTGGGCGAGCTCTCAGATCTGTAATCGAGAGGACGAAGTGTTAAATTGGCAACTTGCAAGTAAGGTTCAGCTTGCACCACAAATTGTCTATGTCAGCCCCGATAAAACATTTTATTTAAGTGAGTTCTTTGCCCAGAATGAGCAAGATTGCTGGAATGACTTAATGAGTGCCAATGGGGCTCACCCAATTAGTACCACTCATAATATCTGGCCAAAAGCCGAGCAAAAGCTGCTTGAATTATTAAACGGATTAAAGCAATTGCCTCGGCCCAGTAATGTGATGACAGTTGATACACAGTGGCAGAGATACTTGGCGCGATTAACCGAAATGAACAAGCAGTTATCTCGGCTACAGGGCTCACCTAATGATGATTGCTGTGATGATAGATGTGCAGAGCAGGCGCTATTGATTCGTTGGCAGCAGCTTTATCAACGGCTTTTGGCTAAGTCGCATCAGATTGATACAATGCTTGATAGCCTCGGTGCTTGTGTGACTCAGCTTCAGTTTAGCCACCGAGATCTGAACCCCTATAATATTTTGCTGGTTGAAGATAAGCTTAAATGCATCGATTTTGAATATGCCTGTAGCTCACACCCTTTATGCGATCTTGCAGCCGTGATTGCCAGCCATTCTCTGTCATCAGAGCAGCGCCATTGGCTGATTGACAACTACTTAGTTGCTCACCCGAACCTAAATAACAAAGCAAGAAATGCCGTCACTGCCGCCGTCGATCTTTATTGGGTGTTTGCAGTGTGCTGGGCACTACAAATGGCATTTGATTGCTTAGTAAAAGAGGGCGAAATTACAAAGTTAGCTGATGGCGAGGGAGCCCATTTAGTCGAAGATTACTTGGACAGTGCTCAGCAATATAATGCGTTAATTGCTTGCTGTACCTAGTGGATGTTGTACTTAGTGCCAGCTAAGCTAATTTATCAGTAATAATGATGGCGGGCGCTTACATTTTTCACTGCTTCTTAATTACCCCACACATGTTGTAACCGAGCGAATTCCTGCCGATGTTCTATGCTAGGTTAAAGACGCTAATGACTGAATATTCATATGGTGATTAAAGATAAGCCCAAACAGTTGGAACAATAGGGGAAGCAATGAGAAAAGCTAGCTTATGGATGTTACTCCTTATCTCTCTTGTGGGTTGCTCGACCAAGATGGGCTACTATTTTTTAGATTGGGCCATAGAGTGGAAACTTGCAGAATATGTCTCGTTAAACACACAGCAACAAGCCCAATTTGAATCTGCACTTAATCAGTTTTTAATCTGGCACCGAGCCGAAGAGCTTCCTTTGTACGCGAAACAGTTATCATTGCTCTCACTTGAATTTCAACAAGCAAGCCTGACACCCGCAATATGGGCTGCACAAGTTAAGCAGGTAAAGCAGCACTGGAACAGAAGCTTTGAATTTATTAACCCCTCTCTGGTACCGATTATAAGTTCTTTTACCGATGAACAAGTTAAACAAATCATTGCGCAGCTTAGAGTTGATGAAAAAGAGCTAAATCAAAAGTATTTAGGTAAAGATAGGCTGGCATTAGTCGAAATGGCTGATAAACGCATCAACAAACGTGTAAAGAAGTGGATAGGGAAGCTGACATCAAAGCAAAAGCAAGCCATACATGAATATAACCTAGGCCGTGCATCGAGCTTAGACATGTGGCTTGAATATCGGCATGAATGGATAAGGCTATTTTCACAAGCACTGAAGAATCGGCAAAACCAAGCGGCGCTATCTCACAGCCTAACCGTGTTAATCACTCAGCCA
Organism: Shewanella sp. 0m-8; assembly: GCF_052977265.1. Lineage (NCBI taxonomy): Bacteria > Pseudomonadati > Pseudomonadota > Gammaproteobacteria > Alteromonadales > Shewanellaceae > Shewanella > Shewanella sp. 0m-8. Next base: position 76,599 of record NZ_JBRIMB010000009.1, read on the forward strand.
GACAGCCTTAAGTCAGACGTATATAAAGCCTCACTTGATAACAATACCGAACAATTTGGTCAATTACTTATTCGACTCAATCAGCTGGCAAGTGCTAGCCAGAAAAGATACTTTCAAAAGAAGCTGGATGCATTAATCGTTGATCTTAATGAGCTCAGCGAGGCCGATTAAGCTAACTTTACCGTTTTTGCTGAAAGATAGGCTAAGTTGTAAGGGTCTATACAGCTAAGCCGAGGATTAAATTCAAAGAGGGAACGATATGCAACTAGTTACACTTTACCAGAAATTTTTGACGCTACTAAAATGTGGCGAAGGGATAGCGCCGCTGGCCTTGCGTTTATATCTCGCGCCAGTGTTAATGCAAGCAGGTTATAACAAGCTTTCCCATTTCAGCGATACCGCTGCATGGTTTGGTAATCCCGATTGGGGATTAGGCTTACCTTTTCCTGAGGTGATGGTTGCACTTGCTGCAGGTACCGAATTTTTGGGGGGGGCATTGCTTATTTTAGGCTTGGCGACTCGCTTAATCTCGATTCCGTTAGCGTTCACTATGTTGGTCGCCGCTCTTAGTGTACATATCGAAAATGGTTGGTTAGCGATTGCCGACCCAAGCTCTTGGTTAGCGAATGATAACGTGATTGCCTCGGCTGAAAAGCTTGAGCGTGCTAAAGAGATCTTACAAGCAAATGGTAATTACGAGTGGCTAACTAGCTCAGGCAACTTTGTTATTTTGAATAACGGTATTGAGTTCGCAGTTACCTACCTGTTTATGCTGTTGGCATTGCTGTTTATGGGCGGGGGGCGTTACACAAGCCTTGATTATTATATTGCCAAGCGTAATGGGCTGGCTTAATGGGGCCTCAGGCTGTTTACATCTGTGCTCTAGCTGCTTGTTTAAATGAGTTGGTAACGTCTTTTTAACTTATATGCGTTACGACCCGTTAGCAATAAATGCCGTTATGTTGAGTAAATGCTTTAATCAATCGATGATTAAACAAGGTAAATCCCACTAAATAGGTGGGATTTTTTTTGCGCAATTGATACTCTCAAAGAGTACATGTTTCTTGACCCTTTTTTTTCGTAAAAACACTATTAAGGATAATAAGTTGGACGCATTAGAATTACTCTTAACTCGTCAATCAACCCCAAGACTGACGACTCCTGCACCTAATTCACAACAACTACAAAATATCCTCGATGCTGCCACGCGAGCACCTGATCATGCGGGGTTAACGCCTTGGGAATTTATTATTGCCGAAGAAGATGGTTTGTCCCGTCTAGGGAAAGTGTTTGTAAAAGCACTGATTGAAAAGGGCGCCGACGAAGATTTTATCGAGAAAGCGAAAAACATGCCTTTGAGAGCACCAATGGTGATCACCGTGGTTGCTAAAGTGACTGAACACCCTAAAGTGCCAGCGTTTGAGCAACACCTTGCTGCAGGATGCGCAGTGATGGCCATGCAGCAAGCGGCATTTGCTCAGGGGCTAGGAGGAATTTGGCGTACTGGTGCATTTGCCTTCGATGCAAAGGTGCATCAATTATTGGGCTTACAAGCAAAAGATCAAATAGTCGGTTTTCTCTATTTAGGTACCCCGGTTATCAATGCCCCCACTAAAACCCTAAAAGATGGCATGAGTTTCGCCCGATATTTATAAATTCTTGCATCGTATGTGAGTTGAGCTAATTTCATCAAGAGTTAGCTTAAACTGAGTCTGTTACCATGCTAGCGTAGAATAATAAAAATACAGGAGGTTGTGGTGAACGCAGAAGTAAAAGAAACCAGTTTAGTTGGTGAGTATATAGTACTTGAACCTTTATCATTGGAGCATTTACCGGCGCTAAGTATCGCTGTCACAGATGGGAACTTGTGGGAAATATGGTACGCATCAGCTCCTCATCCAGACGAGATGAAAGCCTATATTACCGCGGCGTTAGAGGCAGAGGCTCGAGGAGAGGCATTAGCCTTTGCGGTTCGAGAACGTCACTCGGGTGCGATAGTCGGCTGTACACGTATTTGTAACTGGCAGCAGCAACATCGCCGCTTAGAGATAGGTTACACCTGGTACGCAAAAAGTGCACAGCGCACCGCGGTTAACACCGAAGCAAAGCTACTTATACTGTCTTACGCTTTTGAAACTCTAGACGTAATGGCGGTAGAATTTAGAACGCATATTCAAAACCAAGTGTCACGCCAAGCGATTTGCCGGTTAGGCGCTAACCAAGACGGTATTTTGCGTAATCATCAAATTTTGAGTAATGGCACTGTCAGAGACACTGTTGTGTACTCGATAATCGATGCCGAATGGCATGACGTGAAGCAAGGGTTGAAAGATAAACTGCTTGGGTATCAAGCTTCGTGAGTTAACGCGACCTAATGTTGTAATGAAAGAAATGGCGTACAGAGCACTCATCGCTAAAATGACAGTAAAGCCAGTATTAAACTGGTTCTTTTTTAAAAGAGAACGAGTTATCTTCGCTATACTCTTGATATTCATTAAAAGCTAAAGTAGAAATGGATGCTCGAAGCTGTTTTAATGCTAAATATTAGCGACTAAAAAGAAAAGGATAACCTTCAATGTTTGCAAAAACGAATTTAGCTTTATTGATCCTCGGTGCTAGCTCACTCTCTTTTAATAGTTTCGCGGGGGAGGCTGAAGAGGCCTTTGTTGGCGAACTTGCCGATTGTGCGGCTTATTATCATATCGCTACGGAGGCAATTTCTGCGATGAATGCACCTCAGATGGCGGCGGTAGTTGAACGCTTAAAGGTGTCTGGTGAGCAAGCTAAGGAGCTTGCACAACAATTTAAAACCGAAGATGAAGTTTCTGCAGCGATAACTGCAGCGGCTGAAAAGCACCGAGCTAGTATGCCAAATGCGAAAAATTTAGGCCCACTGATGGGTAAATATAAAGAGACCTGTCAGAGCATTCTAGCCGAACCGGAGAAACGTCTCGATTATTGGACTATGGTCTCCATGTAACCATTTTCACCTTATTGGGGCTAGACTTGAGCACGTTTAGCCTCAGTAAATTACATAATTTGTGAAATGATTTTTGCTAATATCCTGTCTATTATTCAAACTTTAGCCTTCTAACTTGTGCTTTCGAAACTTGTTTTTTATAACTGCTATCCAAACTTGCTTTTTATAATTGCTTTCTAAAATTGGACACCATAATTGAAACTCTGTTTAGCGGTAGGTTTGATTCAATATTGTTGATTTAGTGGGAGTCACTCATGAATATTTATCTGCTGATTGCTGGGGGGATTACAGCCTTAACGTGTGTTGGTCATTTTACCTACGGCCGAAAACACTTTTTACAGCCAATGCAGACTGCTGCCTTTGATCCAGTGGCAAAAGTGATTATGCACTGTGTTTTTCATTATATTTCGGTATTTCTGGTGCTATCAAGCATGGTCTTACTGGCTTGTTCATTTAACGCTATTTCAGCCATGCAAAGCTTTGGCATGCTGATATTTATCGCACTCAACTTTGGCTTATTTGCAATATGGCAGATTTATATCGGATTTATGAGTAGCCTCGAAATGCCATTTAAGTATTTATTCCAGTGGGTATTTTTCGTTCCAATATCCTTGTTCACCTTAGCGGGCGCGATGTTAAGTTAACCTCGTCACTTGCCGATGGGCTATTGAGCAGTGCTCATGATAGATATCTTCTAAGTGTGTTCCTAGCTCATCTTGTTTCAGATCCATTGGTATAACCACATCATAGACTCTGGTACGAATACCTATGCAAGGCTTATTAAATAGATGCCATTCATGCGCTTTTCTAACTACTGACATTGGTTTGACGAACAGATCGAATTTGGTTCTCAATATTGAAACTCCTGAGTCGCAGACATCGGAACTGGGTTTGCAAGTGCTTGCGTTTCGCTATGAACTTACGTATTTTGTATAAAGTATTTCAAATGGATTGAGATGTTCTTAGGTTAAGCAAGGAAGAAAAATGTTTCAGCATCACCCCCCATCAGCTTTTATCGCGCTAGCGCCTCATGCTCTTCTAAATGATAGATTTAATTAGTCGGCGTTTTTCAAGCTAGTCTTCACCGAAAACAATTTGTGAAAATAGTTGTCCGATAATTAATCCAATTGTATTACGATTATTTACACTTTTTTGCAGACCATCTAAACGGCCTATATCCACTTATCTGTATGATATAAGCATTTATATGATTTTCACTAATTCTGCTATATGAGAACCTTATGATTAAAGTTCATCAATTAACAAAAGAATACCCCATGGGCGAAAGCTTAGTTAAAGCGCTCAATGGGGTGAGCTTCTCAATCGCAAGAAATGAGTTTGTTGCGATTATGGGCCCGTCGGGCTCTGGTAAGTCGACATTAATGAATATTATAGGCTGCCTTGATAAGCCTACGTCGGGAAACTACAGCCTAAATGACCAGGAAGTGGCTGAGTTAGATGATGACGCCTTGTCTGCGGTGCGAAATAAAGAGATTGGTTTTGTATTTCAAAGCTTTCATCTGCTGCCGCGTTTGTCGGCCCTTCAAAATGTATTATTACCTTTAAGGTTTTCAGCTGATGCACAGCAAGATACTGACTATGCACACGAACTTCTTGAGCGAGTGGGCTTAGGATCTAGACATGACCATAGGCCAAACCAACTGTCTGGTGGCCAAAGACAGCGTGTCGCTATTGCGCGGTCTTTAGTTAATCGTCCCGCTATTTTGTTAGCCGATGAGCCGACTGGTGCACTCGATAGTAAAACGTCAGTTGAGATCATGGCGCTATTTACTGAGTTACATAAAGCGGGTCAGACCATCGTTCTCGTGACTCACGAAGAAGAAGTCGCAGCCTATGCTCAGCGTGTTATTCGTATGCGAGATGGCGACATCGTAGAAATTGAAGAAAGAGGTGACAATGCCGCTTAATACCTTGGTTAATCACCGTGTCATGATCAAAGCAAAGAGTGTGCTCCCTCGGATGGTGCTTAGCTTATCTGTTGCCATGCTGGTCAATGTGAGTGTATCAGCAACCGCTGGTGCAGAGTCGCTTGCTAGCGCCTTGTCGAGTTCTCAAACGAAAACAATAAACCAGAGCTCTGATAACTCATTAGCCTATGCTGACGTAGACTCGTTAAACAAAGCTGATTTGACGCCGCTGTTACTGACAGGACAGGTCGCCTCTGTCGTATCACAAGCTTTTGTGGTGCCAAAGGCTGGCGATACGTGGCGCTATCAAATTCAGTGGATGATGCCAGAGGGGAGCTTAGCTGAGCCTGGGCAAGTCGTGGTTATTTTCGATAAGAGTGAAATTGATAATCAAATTGAGCAGCTTGAAGCGAGCTTATTACGAGTGACTGCGCAGGAACAGAGCCAATCGATAGAGCTCAATGCGCAGTTATTACAAGCCAAATTTGAACTTAAGCAAGCCCGGCTTGAATTAGAAAAAGCGCAGTTAGATGCCGCTATTCCGGCTGACTTTATTGCGGCTAAAGATTACGCTGACAATCAATTTAATCAGCTCAAAACCGAGTCTGAATTATCCAAAAAACAGCAAGCTTTAGCCGAGATCCAAGATAAGCGCACAGCATCATTATCCCAGTTGGCGATTGATAAAAAGCGCGCTGAACTTGAGTTATCTCAAGCCTTATCGGGACTAGAGCAACTTGAGCTGCACGCCGATATTGCAGGCCCAGTACTTTATTCTCGCGATCCTTGGAGCGACAAAAAATACTCGGTGGGTGATAACGCGCAAATAGGCAGACAAGTTGCCAATATCCCCGCACTTGATGATTTAGAGGTAATTGCATGGGTCAATGAAGTCGATGTAGACCGTCTAACCATTGGCGAAACTGTCCGCCTAAGGCTCGATTCTCAATCAACAATAACCTTAAGCGGTAGTGTCGACACGATTAGTCGACAAGCCAGTAAGCAACCGGCATGGGGTAAAAGTAACTGGTTTAAATTGTCGATTAAATTTAACCGTGACGAGCGAGTTGAGATCATTCCTGGAACGAGCGTATTAATAGAAACGGGAGTGACTTCATCATGAAGATGACAGCCATTAATACATTGATGTTAGCTGCAATTCTCACTGGCTGTAGCCAATATGTAGTGACTCAAGTTGAGTCAGGGATTTTAGAGCAACAAATTGAGGTGACGGGGGAGCTCGTTTCAGCTAATACGGTGAGCTTAAGGCCGCCGGCACTGCGTCGAGTGTGGCAGTATCAGGTAAAAATGTTGGCTCCAGAGGGCAGTGAAGTCAAGCAAGGCGATAGAGTGGCTCAGCTTGATACCTCGACATTAACCCAAAGGCTTTCTGTGAAAGCAGCAAATTTGGCGACCACCATTCAAGATATCGAAACCTCGAAACTGCGTAATGCCAAAAAGTTACAAGAGCTAAAGCTTGAGCTAGCCGAAGCCAAAATGGAACAAGAAAAGAGTCAACTTAAAGTCGACATTTCAGATATAACTGTTTCGGTTATCGATCAACAAAAATACCTAAAAGATGAAGTTATCGCTAAAGACAGGGTTCAATTAATTAATCAAAAAATTGAGCTTGAAATCGAAAGCGCTGAACAGAGAATGAAAATGTTAGCTGGTGATCAGCAAAAGTTTGCCTCTGAAGTCGCCGCTCTCGAAAAGGGGATAAAGTCACTGACATTAATTGCGCCAAGAGATGGTATGGTGGTTTATGGCAATGATCAACAAGGCAATAAAGTCGCTGAAGGACAAAATATTTTCGTCGGTGACTCTGTATTAAGTATTCCCGATCTGCAACACATGCAAGTCAACATGACCATCCCTGAAGTTGAAGCTGGGCGAGTTAAGATTGGCCAAGCATTAAAAATTCGTCTCGATGCTAATCCTGAGAAAAGCTTTAACGGCAAAATAATTGAACTTGGCGCAGTGTTTAGAGTTAAAAATCAAGATGTCCCCTTGGTTATATTTGATGCTGTCGCCAGTATTGAGCAACCTGATACAGAGATGATGCGCCCAGGGATGACCGCAAAAATAAGTATCGATATCGCCAATAACAATCCTGAATTACTCTTGTCTTTAGATGCTGTGCATTATGAACGCGGCAAAGCATATGTATTAAAGCCGGGGATATTTACCGAGAGTAAACAATATGTTGGCTTAGGGGATATGGGGAAAGAGCGAGTAGCAATTACCTCAGGATTAACGGAAGGAGAGGAGGTGTTGCTGCCATGATAATCACTCATTTAACAAATAAAAGGCGCTATGTTCGTCGTGCTTTATTCGTCACTGGCTTGCTAGTCATGACAGCTTGTAGTGATCCTGCAAATAATGGTGTGTTAACCGTTGAGGTTCATCGCTCTGACTTTAAAGTTGATATTCCTGCATCGGGTGAGTTAGAGGCGAGTAACTCGACTACGGTCAATGTACCTACAGGGCTTAGAGGCCCGCAGTCTTTAGCTTGGATCATGGACAATTTCAGTACGGTTAAAACCGGTGATGTTGTTGCACGAATGGATGGGGCGCGAGAACGGTTCCGCTTAGAGATGGAGGCGCTCGATTATGATCGTCTAGGTCTCGATAGCCAGATCCAGAGCCTGAGGGATAAAACCATCGATAAGAGTTTGACTACTGATACAAAACTGACCGCGCAGGAGCAAGATTTAGCCGAACAATTTTTCAGTGACGATGAACGAGTTTATACCAAAATCGATATTATCGATCAGATGCGCAATCAAGATTACCTTGAAGCCAAAATGGACTTTTATGATTGGGGGCTGAGTCAGCATGGTTCTCAAGCCCAAGCAGAACAAGAGCTCATCAAGTTAAAGCAAAAAGGCCATCAGGCCAAGATGAACCGTTATACCGGTAATCTAAAGCAGATGGAGATTGTTGCGCCTCATGACGGCATTTTTGTCGCGCAAACGGGTTGGAATGGCAAGTTGCCCGCTGCTGGCGACATGATGTGGTCAGGTATGGCCATCGGCTTACTTCCTGACACTTCAAAGATGCAGGCTAAATTGCATGTGCTTGAATCAGAAGCCTTGGGTTTGGCTATAGGCAAGGCTGTGACGTTATATCTTGATGCATATCCAGAATTTGCAATAAACGGTACCTTAACGCAGCTCGATGCATTGGCAAAAGCTAAAGAGCAGGACAGCCCAGTTAATTATTTTGAGGTCACAGTCACTTTAGATAAAACCTTAACTGCAATTATGCAACCAGGCAGACAAGTGAATGCCATGGTACACGCACTTGATCTTAAAGATGTGATTACCGTGCCAAACCAAGCTCTGTTCCAAAAGTCAGGTGAGTATTGGGTCTATTTACAAACATCGGCTGGTTTTGCTAAGCAAAGCGTTAAACTTGGTAATCGCAGCTTGAATCGAACCGTGATCACCGAAGGCTTGAAGCAAGGGGATACCATTGCATTGACCACACCACCGAAGAGGAATCGTGTATGACCGCTAACAGAGCCTCGGTGAGCCTAGTCAAACCACTTAAAAAGGACGTTATGAATAAGTCATCTGTGCCTATTGCCGTATATTGGGAAGGGATTAAACAAGCGTTCGATGAAATGCGTCACCATAAATTACGCACTTCTTTAACTTTGCTCGGTATGATTTTTGGTGTCGGTGCGGTTATCGCTATGCTAAGTGTTGGCGAAGGGGCGGAGCGCGAAGCATTAAAAATGATTGAGTCTATGGGGGTTAAAAACTTAGTCGTTAACGCACGTAGCGCCGAAGGTGAGGCGCTTAAGTCTATACGAGAACACAGCATTGGATTAAGCCTGAGAGATATCGAAAGTGCTCGTGATACCTTGCCATTTGTTGAGAATTGGAGTGCTGAGAAGTACGTAAAAGTGTTCAGCCTGTTTAGCCTCAAAGGCCGCAGCGATGCAAAAGTGGTTGGAGTCACTCCCAGTTATTTCGAGCTGAGTTCACTGCCGCTAGGTGAGGGACGAACACTCAATGATACTGATGAAGCTTACTATCAACAGGTTGCGGTATTGGGGCCAGAAGCTGCCAGAAGTTTATTTCCTCAGGGCAATGCGATAAACAGCCTGATTAAAGTAAACCATCAATGGTTTACCGTTGTTGGCGTGTTATCAGAAAAAGAGGGCTCTAAGTCTAGCATTCAAGGCGTGAAGCTTGGTGGGGAGCGTAACCAAGTCTTTATTCCATTAACGACAGCGCTTAAAAAAATGCAATTTAAGAGTTTAGAGAGTGAACTTGATGCGTTTAAGTTGGCTTTAGCTGATGGAGTAGCCCCTTCGCTTGCTGCCAAAAGTTTGCAACACCTGCTAAATAGGCGCCACGGTGGTGAGAAAGATTTTGATGTGGTGGTTCCAGCAGATCTACTGGCTCAACATCAAAAGACCCAGCAGATCTTCAATATTGTGATGGCCTGTGTTGCAGGCATTTCATTGTTGGTCGGTGGTATAGGTATTATGAATATTATGCTCGCGACTATTTTAGAGCGAACAGGCGAAATTGGTCTGTTACGTGCTTTAGGCGCTAAACGTAAGGATATTGCTCGTCAGTTCTTGATTGAGAGCATTGCTATCTCGGCGACGGGCGGCATTATTGGTATCGGAGTTGGGTTATTGCTGGCGCTAATTATCTCGTCTGCTGCTGGCTGGCCTGTAGCCTGGTCACCGTTCTCCATACTGCTGGCACTCGGTGTGTGTATGACGATAGGCGTTGGCTTTGGTTTATACCCAGCCAATAAAGCGGCTAAGCTTGACCCTATTGTTGCGCTGCAACGGGATTAAGCTGTTATCACTGTTTTTTGCTGGTTTTATAATTTTTTAGTAAAAAATGTGAGTGAAAAGCGTAAGTAAATAGCCTTGTTAAAGTCGTTCGTTAGTATTAATAACCCGCAGTTTTTATCGCGGGTTATTTTTTGTGTTTTTAATGTCAATACTGACATGGCTATGAAATTGCGGCTATTTTTGACATATTAACGTAGATGAAATCTTTATCAGAATGTTAAAAGTTTCGGCATTTGAGGATAAATTAAGCTATTGTATTGGAAGCATTAGCTAAGCTGAACCGCTGGTTATATGGCCGGTAAAATGATAACTGACAGGGACTCGACAGATTGTTCAGAAATATAATCACAAAAGATAATAACTTTTACTATATGACAGCAGCGCTAGTGGTGTTGCTGCTTAGTGCCTCATTAGTCAAAACGGTCGCTGATGGTATGCTAGAGTCCATACTTGAGGTCATTATTGCCGTTACTTTCTGGGTATGTGTGGTCAGTCTCGGGGTCGATAAGCGCTGGAAGCGCTTTATGCAGGGGCTTATCATTGTTTGGCTTTTGGCGGCGGCCGTCAAAAAATTTATGTCAGTACCACATGTTGATCTCTTTATGCTTGGCCTTATGTTTGTCTTTTTCTGGGGCACTTTTAGCTCTATCGCTCAGCAAATCCTATTTTCTGGTTCAGTTGATGGCAACAAGGTCGTCGGCTCTATTGCGCTTTTTTTACTGCTAGGCTTGATGTGGGCTTTGGTATATCTCTTAATTTTAGCATTATCGCCTCACGCTTTTTCAGGTATTGAGCATAGTGTTTGGGGACAAAATTTTTCACAAATGGCTTATTTTAGCTTTGTCACGTTAACCACTTTAGGTTATGGCGATATCAGCCCTAATACGCCTTTTGCACAAGTTGCGGTATATATGGAGGCGATTGCAGGCGTGTTTTATATGGCAATTGTCGTTGCAAGTTTAGTGAGCGCTGGATTAGCTCAAAAAGAAACACAACAGGAAGGTTAATATGGAAAACCCTATGCAGCATACCCAAAGTAAGTTGTTCATCAACAATATGATGGAATCGGCAATAAGGATTGGCTTACTGTTTATTCTGGTTGTTTGGACTTTAGATATCATCAAGCCATTTATTATCCCTGTACTTTGGGGAGCTATTATTGCAGTTGCCCTTATGCCAATGACGCAAAAGCTTGAAAAGGCATTAAAAGGGCGCCGAGGGCTTGCATCAACGATTCTCGCTTTGGCAGGAATACTGTTGCTTATTGCACCCTTCTGGATTGTTTCAAGCTCAATTTTCGATGGGGTGTCACACATCATTACAGTGCTACAGTCTGGTGAAGTTGATATTCCTGGGCCAACACAAAAAATTGCAGACATTCCGCTTATAGGCGATAAACTTTATGATATTTGGGCATTATTTGCGACTAATTTAGAGAAGGCGGTACTGCACTTTTTACCCCAAATTAAAACAGGCGTCAGTGCAGCGGCGGGTATGCTAGGTAGTAGCTTAGGGTCTTTAGTGATGTTTATCATTTCACTGGCCATTGCTGGTGGCTTTATGGCGCATGCCGAGAAATCTGCAGCAGCAGTCAGCACCGTGGCGGTAAAAGTAGTAGGTAAGCACGGTGAAGAGTGGACAAGTTTAACTGCAGCCACGATCCGTAGTGTATTACTGGGTGTGGTTGGCGTTGCGTTTATTCAAAGTATTTTAATTGGCTCTGCATTATTTACCTTTAGTATTCCTGCTGCGGGAATATTTACCTTTATTGTGTTTATTCTCGGTATCGCGCAACTGCCACCACTGTTAGTGGTATTGCCGCTTATTTTCTATGTATTTTCAACTCATGATTCAACCCCAGCTACCATCTTTACTGTTTGGGTATTGATTGCAGGCGTTTCTGATAGTTTCCTAAAACCTATGCTGATGGGACGTGGGGTCGATGTGCCAATGCCGGTCATTCTTATCGGCGCGATTGGCGGTATGATCACCGCTGGGATCATAGGTTTGTTCTTAGGGTCGGTAATCTTGGCTATTTGGTATGAGTTATTTATAACTTGGCTCAAAACCGAAGAGGGACAAGCCCCAGATGCTCAACCCGTTACAGATCCTGACGCTAAACCTGTGAGTGCGCCAGCTTATGGCGGGGCTGATGAATAAACTTCGTCCGTAACAAGTAAAGGGTGCCATAGTGCACCCTTTTTATTTTGGTTAACGGATCTAAGATAGTAATATGTAAATCGGTATAAGATATTGAAGCAGAAATTTTTTTCTGATTAAATTTATGTTAGGGAACAAGTGAGTGAATAATTTTAAATCTGCGTTATGGCGCTGGTTTGAACAAGCCTTGATAACGCAAGAGAGTATGCCCAAGGCCTTATCCTTAGCGTGCCAAACTCCAACGAGGGGGCAATGGCAAGCGTTAACCAATGTGTTGCTCACTTGGCTATCTGGATTATTTCTAGGTGCTGGAGTGGTCTTTTTTGTGGCCGCTAACTGGCAATCTATGGGTAAACTTGCGCGTTTTGCTGTGGTTGAGGGCGCATTGATAGTTACTTTGCTTATTTATCTTGTGCAGCACCTTCGGGCAAGAAAGCGAGGTGCAGGGTTAGGCTTTGGCTATACTGCGGCAAATGCGGTGTTATTGGCCGCCGCCATTATTATCGGCAGCCTTTTGGCTTTGGTTGGGCAAACCTATCAAACGGGAGCTGATCCGTGGCAGTTGTTTGCACTTTGGGCATTGTTTGTTTTACCGCTAGCTTGGGTCGCTGGATCTGAGCTGTTATGGCTGTTATTGGGTTTACTCGTTAATCTGACTTTGGTTCTTTATTACCAGACTTTTCCGGGCATGATTGCGCATTTATTCATTTTCAATTTATCTTTAAAGGCACTATTTTTACTTAACCTATTACTGCATTTCTGTTGTTTGTTGCTCAGTGGCAAGCTTGGCTTATTTAACCAGAGCTCGCTATGTGAACAACATTTACAGCATAACCAAAGTTTAGGCTATGAGCCCAATCGATATGACGCGCCAGTGTTTCAACAACTCAGCATACTAATCAGTGTGGTCTGTATTACAGCATTAGTCATTGAGACTCTATTCGATTGGGGCAACGGTTTATGGTTCTTTGGCTATGTTGCTTTTATTGGTGCGGGCTATGTTCTCTATAACTTTGTGCTTAAAGATATCTTTGTACTCGCTATTGGCAGCTTTAGTCTTGTTGCCGTTGTTAATAGCCTACTTGCCCGTTTAGTCCTAGAGGGCAACGATCCTATAGGCCTATTTTTAGTGCTTGGACTGAGCATTATCGGCTCCACAACGGCAGTGACTCTGTGGCTCAAACAGCGTCATCAGGCTTTTAGCGTAGAAGGGCTGTCTTGATGCTAGATAAATTATTCGCCGGTCGGTTTGTGGCTCAAGACGTATTAGCCCAAGGTAAACTTTGGGCTGAGTTGAATGCACTTGGCTTAATTGAGGGAAAGTTATCCACTAACGGGGGGAGTACTCAATCAGACTTACCTTCATTAACGCCCAATAGCCCTTGGTATATACAATTGATGCAGTCGCTGGCTGCCTGGGTGGCCTCGCTATTTATATTAGCTTTTACCATCAGTTTTTTCAGCCTGTTCTTCGATGATCTTGATACCACTTTTGCGACTATTATTGGTCTATTTTACAGCGGTCTGGCTATATTGGTTTATCGTTTAAGCCCCTCGCAGCTGTTTTTAAATCAGATGGCATTAGCACTCAGTTTGTGTGGATTATTATCTCTAGGTTATGGCATAACAGGTTGGTTTAGCGACGATTTTGGACTAGGTTGGTTTTTAGCATTCGGCTCCATATTGATGCTTAACTGGCTTTTAGTTGAGCACTATAGCCATCAATGTGTCATGAGCTTTGGTGTGCTAGCTTGTGTGATTGGTATTGGCTATGAGTTACAGCTACTGGAATTAATGCCAGTCATCATCAACCTAATGTTTGTCGGGCTTTGGCTAACTCACGCTAACACGGGGCAGCATTTTGCCAGAATGAGCGCTATGGGTTATATGTTGGCGTTGTGGATGGTGTTAATTCAACTGCCGTTAATGATTGGGCATACGAGTATCGCCCTAGAAAATGCGTTTCCTGTGCTAGCGAATTGGGCGAATGCCTTGTCGGTCAGTACGACACTCATTATTACCATGGCTTTGCTGATTAACATTTTTGGCTCGTTATCACTATCTCTCAATAGCAAACAAGGGCTCATTAGTATGCTGGTTATGGTATTACTCGCGGCGCTCTCTATCCCGATGGTGGGTCTGTTAAGTGCAGTGCTTATCTTGATTGTTGGCTTCTATGTTGGAGAAAGACTTATTTTCTCCCTTGGACTGCTGGGGATCGTAAGTTTTGTCGCTTGGTACTATTACAGCATGCAAGTCACGCTGCTGGAGAAATCGATTTGGCTATTGGCACTTGGGGTCATATTGCTAGTGGCTAAGCTACTCTTGGGTAAAATATTACCTAATACTGAGTCGGGTAGTAATGCATAAAGCGGTTTATAAGCGTGCTGGTTCAGAATCGTTAAACATGCTGTATAAAAGTTGTATAAGAGAGTGTTATGACCGAACAAACTAACATTATCAAGCTAAAGAATCCAATGACTGTTTATCTCGTCATTGCGACAATTTGTGCAGTATTGGCCGTTGTTAATTGGGATATATACCAGAAAGAGCAGCAATTAGCCCAGGGTAAAGTGGTTCGTTTTGCGCTCGCTCCAGTGGACCCTCGCTCCTTAATGCAGGGGGATTATATGGCATTGAACTATGCCATCGCGGCCAAGATCAGGCCATTAGTTAAGGTTGAGAATGGAGACGGTTTACTGCAGGTCAAGCTTGACCAAAATCAAGTGGCGCAATTAGTGTCGGTTGATGAAGCTCAGGATACGATTGATGAAGTGGTTAATATTCAATATCGTGTGCGTCACAATCAAATCAAATTTGCTAGCAATGCGTTCTTTTTCGAAGAGGGACAAGCAAAGCGATTTGACTCTGCTAAATATGGCCAGTTTAGGGTAAGCGAGCAGGGGGCTTTACTGTTAGAGTCCCTGCTAGACAAAAATTTTAAACCAATTTAAGCCGCTTTAAACGAGAGGAAAGTTAAGCCCATAGCTTTGATGGGCATTACTTTGATGGGCAGTACTTTGATGGGCATTACTTTGATGGGCAGTACTTTGATGAGTATTACTTGTTATGAGTATAGCTTGTTACTGGTGTAGCACTCTTAGTGCTTACGATTAAGCAGGCTTGGCACACACAGTGATTTTAAACCGCTCATCAGCATTGACTAATCCGCTTAGGGGCTCGTGCGGCGATAAGTTGAACTCTTGCAAACCGTTAAAAGCTTTGTCGCTTTGCTTATAATCAACCTGACATCTAAGATTGAGTAACCCTGCTGAATCAATAAAGCTGCTTTCAACGGTGATAGAGCCATATTCGATACTAAATGTTTGTACCTCTCCCACATAAAAACAGCGGCTCTGTGAAATGAGCTGCTGAGCATTGTATGTTAACGTCAAATTAAGTTGTACATATACGCGACTGGATAAATCAAACTTAGCTTGCTTATTACGGTTAAGAGAAGAAATATACAAACCACCGAGAGGACTACTCATCTGTTAAGTACCTATTTTTTAAATTAGCTTTTGTATTAGTATTATAAATTAGCTTTTTGGCTCAGGTAGCACGGCTGGAGTGCTATCTCTGTACGTTAGGTAATTATCCCAAATTTCATGCGTACGCAGCTTAGTTAGCTTTGTTTGGCATGAAATGGCCATAACGCCGCGAATAGTGCCCTCACGCCACTGAGTGTATACCGCGTCACAGTGGGATGTTAAATACTGTTGCCAGTCTAGTTGCGCAGCTTTAATTGCGCTAATTAGCTCTGCATCGTAACTGTTGTGCTCATAAGCTTTAGCTAAGTAGGTTTGCATCTCAATGTTAGCTGTATCGAGCTCCTGTGCCGCACATTGATTTATCTCGATTGTCGAGTAAGCACTGTCGCAATCAATCTCATTTGCTAGGGCAGTAACAGAGAACAAGATTAAGAGTGAGTAGCCTAAAATAGTGTTTTTTTTCAAGTGTTTTAGCCCATTTTATATAAATTTAATTGGTAATGGTTTAGCTTATATCGGCTCAATGCATAGACAATAACGTTAAAGCTAGCCTTTGCTCCTGTTTTGCAAGTTCTTTGAAATTGATTTCTGTGTTTATTAATGACTCTTGGCCTTGATGGATAACAACATCTCTGGCGCCAGCGCCTATAGCCATTTCTCGAAATGCTCTAATTTCTATCATAGTTAAGCCCCCCTCTGTTTTTTCCATTGGATGGATAATGATTATAGGAGCGGGAGATAGGAGTTTTTTGCCAGCGAGTTGGTTAATTATCTCCTTGAGTAATCGTTCAGCAACAAAGAAATCATTGAGAAGTGCTCTAGGATGAGAAAAAGGGTTCAATGGATTAACGTAAGCCTTATTACCAAAAGCGGTCACAATCTTTGCTCCGTTTTTACTCGACTCTACTTGTAGGTGCGGCTGTTCATCAAATACGCCATTGGTTTCAATATCAACAACCCGGATACGGTTCTCCCATATCTGGACATATAATGTCGGACTCAATTTATCGATTAAGCGACGGATCATGATGTTATGCTTCCTTGGCGACTAAGGCTCTCATTTACGGGTTAATACTTTATACTAATTATAATGTGGCTAACTACTTACTTTTTATATAAATATTCATTATCTTACCAGATAGGTACGCCAAAGATTAAACCTGCGAAAAACCATGTGGTTAAATGAGTTATAGCTGCTGTAAAGTAAAGGGCTTACCGATAAAATCCATAAAATGCGCATCGGGAAGCCATTTGGCAAAATGCCGAGGACTAAAAAGGTGTGAAATTTTGTTTAATTAGGAATTGATTTTTTGCACGTTAGCCAAAAAATGCAGAAAAAGGGCAAGCGCATACACAAGGCTATACTCTGCAGCAGGGTTTACGCTAAGCTGCTAAACCGTTAGGCCGCTATAGTATAACGGCCGCTTTACGGAGCCTCTTATTTCTTAATCCACTTGCCAGATTGGTTTTGAATATAATGGCCTTTTTTGCTTGCTTGAATCGCTTTCTCTGCGGCGAGCTTTGCGACATCATTAACAGAAATATTGTTCTGCTTTGCTATTTTTTCATAGTGTGCTTTACGTTTTGCGTTCACCGAGCTTGTAACGGCTTTTGCCTCAGCCGAGACAATGACCACACCTAAATAGCCATTGGTTTGTTCTCCTACTAGACCCTGAGCTTTGGCATCTTGCAGTGAGATTGCAAAGGCATTAAAGCTGAGTATTAGGCTTGTAACAAGCACAAGTAATTTTGACTTCATGGCGTTCTCCTTTATTTCCTTTGCTTAAAACAGTTCGTCGTTGGTTAAGAGTTGATCTAACTGTTTGTCGACCTTGATTTTAATCTCATGTTCAATCTTTACGTTGAGATTGATGACAATGGGTTTATCTGGCGGCTCAATCTTAACCGTCGGGCTGCAACCAACTAGAGCATATAGCGCGAGCACTAGGCTTAATAATAATTTCGGACTATGCAATGTTTTCATTGGCTTATCCTTTTCCTTAACGGGTTGGGCTAATTTGAGGTTTTAATCAGTATAGCGCTACATACAGGTTTTTAATCAGTTATAACTCTTTGAATATTTATGATTATTTAACTGCGCGTTCAATCTGGTTCTGTAAATTGTCACCTATCTGTAAACTTCTGAGCAACTGTATCATGTTCTCCTCTTGAGAGTAGTTGAAGTGGATAGGTCGTTCAATACCCTGGCTACGTCCTTTTACATTCACTTTCAATTTAGCATCGCCTTGAGCGTCCATATCGAAACTACTTGAGAGTTCTGAGTAGTTAAGGTGTTCTAGTGCTGAGAAAGCAAACTCTAGGTAGGGTTGGCTTTGGCGCATCTTCTCAACGGCGGGATTATTACCTATAGCGATATAGCCGCCTGGGGGGCGCGCAGCGAGTCTTCCTCTGCTGATACTGGCTTTACCTTTTTCGATGCTGACGGGGAGCACGCCATCAAAAATACCGTCAGCGGAAATACCGACTAAAGGGTGAATGGCTAATACCTTAGTTAAATCAATATGCTGTAAAACAAAATAGGCTGATGATGGTTTTCTAAGGTTTAATTGAAACTGTGGGATAAGCAGTTGGCCACCGAGTAAATCTCCTTGGGCAGTCAGCCTGACAGAGGCTTGCTTCACGCCTAAAAGTAGTTGTGCAAGCGCTAAATTTTGCTTGCTGTTTGTGCTTGTTGGCTGGGGGGCAACATCTGATCCAGTACTGAAAGAGACTGCGGCTTCAGCTTTGATATCGGTGATCATTACGCCAGGATTAAAGGCCAGCAGCGACAGTTTTATATTGTCGCAAGCAAATGAGCTTGCATGCTTTTTCGCGCTATTTTGTTGCCAACGATACTGGCATTGCGTATCCATATTGCCCCCATCGAAGGGCAGGTTGTAAAGGCTGCCTTTGATATCGTTAACCTTTGGGTCAATCACCATGTTGAACGCCAGCTGCTGGTTCTTTTTAAGCTGATAATGCATAACCAGCTCAGTATTACCTTGGATGTCTAGCGTGTCAGGTAAACTGTCTGTTTGGCTTAAAAAAGCCAGAATTGGGGCGAATTTACTACTAAATTGCCAATCTCCGCTTAAGTTAAAGCGAGTCAAATTGCTTAATTGCGGCACAAACTGATGCTGACTAGTGAAGAAAAGATCATTAATCTGCCAGTTTTCATCGCTACTTAACCGCTGCTGATTTAGTGTCAGCTGCTGGCTTAATTCAACGGTGTCGAGCTGAACCAGTTTTTGCTTGATGCGGCGTTGATTAAGTTGGTTGGCATTGTTATTTTTTGTCTGACTGACAGGGCTATAGCCAGACTTGTCGAGACTAAGTTGTGTAAGGGTTAAGCTTATTTGATTATGTAGTTGCTGGGTTAGCAGCTCGCGAGTAAACGATAAATTTTTAGCGTTACTATTTTTATAGTTAGCACTTTCGTTATTACTGGCGTTAGCCGTTGTAAATGTTAGCGGCATAGGTTGTTTAAGTGCAAAATCAAGATGATCAAGTCGAAGCTTATATTGCTCTTCACGCGTATTGCTTAGCTGCAGGTCACCGTCAATACCAGTGACTTGATAGCTAAGCGCTGGAAAGGTGAAGTGGGTGACTCCCTGCTGATAACGGTATTCGATAGGGGAGTTAATTGAGAGTTTAGTTTGCTCAATATGGCTACTGAGCACTGCAGGCTTAGCTTGTGAAATAGCTTGTGAAATAGCTTGTGGTGTAGCGTCTAATGCTGATCCAGCGTTAACAGCTAACTTTGGGCTGACTATTGTTATGCCATTGGTGATTTGTGCCGCGTTACTTGCGACCTTAATACTGTAACTAGTCTGTTGATTAGACTTAGCAGCGGTCATTTCCCCCTGCATTGTCAATGACGCCTTGCCTATCTTAATCTGGTAGGGGAGTTCTCTGAGCTTAGGCCACAATTGGTTAAGAGTAATGCTTTGGTCATGTTTAACCTCAAGTTGCCAATCGGCGCTCAGTCGGTAATCACCAGCGGTAGAAGTAGCAGTTGATACCGAGTTAGAGCCAAGCAGTTGATAGCCGAGCTGCGAAACGAATATTTTCGCATCTAAGCGGCTGTCTTTTATCGATAGTGATAGTGCAGGTATTTTTAGCTGCGGCGCAGCTGGCGATGGTTGTCCTATCTGATAGCTCAAGCCTTCGTCAACGCTAAGTAACAGACTTGGACCTTTATGTTTGTTTAAGGTGTTATAGCTTAACTCTTGATACAAATTGCTCAGCGCTTGTTCGAACGGTTTGTCATTGAGCAGATGTAATAGCTGCTCATGTTGCTCCAGGCTAAGTGGCAGTTTAAAAGGCATGACCGTTAAAATCGGTGTGCCAATATGGCCAGTTATATCAAAGTTAAGTGTGCCTAAGCTTTCTTGGCTCTGTTGTTCAGCACTAAGGTTATAACTGACAGGTTGCATTGTGACATCAGCAAGATTATATAAAACTAATTTTGTGCCGCGCAGACTGTGCTCAGAGGTTAAGATTGCGGTTGTTAAATCCAGTTTCAGTGTTGAGTCCAAAGTGGCATCAAAGCTGATATTTTTGTCGTCTATTGACTGGGTCAGTCGATACAACGGCGATAATAGACTTGTAGGTTGCGCGCTATGGTGTGTTTTAGCTTGTTTTGCATAAAGCATTTTCTCTGTTGCTGCTAAGCGGCGACTAAATGATTGCAGCAGTGTTAAGTCAATACTAGAGGTCGCACGCCATTGCTCAGTGGTTAGCTTGGCTGACAGGCTAAGTAGAGGCTGATTATCTAGCACAATTTGGCTTTTAAGTTCGCCTTGCTTGTTTAAGCTCAGATTATTTAGCTCAATGATTGGGGCGTTAGCTTTTGCTCCTTGCAAAGCGATGCGTGTTTGTGTGAGCTCAATATCGGGAAAGGCGTCAAAGTTAAGGCCAATTGTCGGTCCTGCTTCATTATCAGTTTGTCTTGAGACTGATAAGGCATTTAGCGCAAGTTTTACATCTATTTCTTCTACAGATAATGCCAACAGATCGCTAACTTTCAAAGCCCAGGGTTTGGTTTTTTTATCAAATAAGATATTGAGGTCGGTAATTTTTATATCAGTGCTATCAACCGTCAATTCTGTGCTCGATACATGCCAATGAGTTAAGCTTTTTGGGTTAAAGCTAAGTTGATTTATTTGGGTGTTATAAGGCGCTAGAAACTGGTTTGCTAAATCTATGGTGACTCTTTCGTAATTGCACAATACGACCCCACCAAGGATAGCAGCAAGCGTAACTATGGTTAAGAGTAAGATACCTGTATATCGTGCGGCTTTATGTCGCCAGCTTTTCAGTCCTGCCTGTTGCACTTGAAAGGTTCCATCTGTCGTTGGCTAAAGGCGATATTTGCCTGCTCGCTTTCAGTATAGTCTGAGGATTCTAACATCTTAACTCTAGAGCTGAATAGGCGATGACTGAGAATTAAAAACACTCGCTTTTAGTTGTATAACCGACTTAAAACATAAGGGAGAGACTTATGCAGACAACTTATATCTGACCTAGTCATTTTTAGATTTTAAAGGCCATGTGTAATGGTCACTGTGCAGTGTCTGAGTCTGAGGTGAATATGAACTCAATAGGCTTATTAACTCAGTGAGAGCTACGGACTCATTAAGAAGTATAAGTAAGAGAGAAGATCTGTGATTAGACCTTCTCATGCTAAACGTTTACGCTTTCCAAGCGATATGGGTTGTCAATGTATGGCTCTCGTTAGGCGCCAATATCACTTTATCTTCTAATACATTTGCCGCTTCTAGACACACCATCGTTAGGTAGTCATCACTATTGAAACGAGATAAACGCTCAGACTTCTCTATCCAAGGGTTCCAAAGCACGGCGCTCTTGCTGTTTTCGCGGCGCACTTCAATTACACCATCTGGTGTATGTAATTCTTGGCAATCACTTAAATCTGTATAAACCCGGTCAGTTTCACGGGTAAAATCAACGCTATCACCTTCTTGTGGGAAGGGGCCTTTAGCAAATTCAATATACTTAGACGCACTAAAGCCTGTCGCTTTTAATTGGTGAATATCGCTGATTGGAAAATAGCTGTGCAACGCCTGAGTTAGACTGACATCATAATCACTATGGTTGGTGTTGATGAGACTGACACTGAGCGTGTCGCTTAGGGTAAACAGCATCGTTACGTCAGTATCGTGAGGCCAAAACTGTTTATCCTCCTCGCTAATTTTCAAGGTGAACTTTAAATCAACGAGTTGATTTCGCATCTTAACTGACTCCAGAGACCAGATGCGGGTACGAGCAAACCCGTGCTGTGGAAAGTCTGGGTTATCACTCATACCAAACCAAGGCCAACACACTGGAATACCGCCCCTAATACCATTACCAGGTTCATAGTCGTCGGCGCTAGACACCCAAAGTAATGGCTTTTTGCCTACAGGCTCAAAGTAATCAATTTGCGCCCCTTGCATAAAAATCCTGGCCTTACACAAAGGCGTATTGACGTCGACATATTCTAGTCCGTTAGCATGTTTTTTGGTGGTGACCGAACCCATGGGGAGTTGTCCTTTCATAGCGTTAGCACGAATAATTGATTCAGCTTACCCGTTTTTCAATTTAGAGATAAGCCTTCTTTTGACTGTATTTACGGTAATGCTGTTCTCTTGTACAAACAAAGTCAGATTATTGCTGAGTTTTTGTGCAAACTTAGTTATGGTGGTCAGAGCACTGACCATTACTCATAACTATTAATAAGAGATGAAAGGGACGACATTATGCCTATTTATCAAGCGCCAATACGTGACTATCAGTTTGTTCTTGGCGAACTTCTCAATGTTTATCAACAAGAAAACCTAACTGGCTTTGATGAATTTGACCCGGAATTGATTGATGCCGTTCTGCAAGGCGTCGCAGACTTTACCACTGATATTATGCTTCCATTAAATGGCAGTGGGGATGTGGAAGGCTGCCGCTTAGTTGATGGTAAAGTGGTCACACCTAAAGGCTTTATCGATGCTTATCAGCAATATGTTGACAACGGTTGGGCAACTCTCACCTGTGATCCTGAGTATGGTGGCCAAGGTTTACCCGAGGTGGTTGGCGTTTTCGCCACTGAAATGAAAACGGCTACCAATATGGCATTTGCTATGTACCCAGGCCTTACTCATGGGGCTTATGCTGCGATACATGCTCATGGTAGTGAGGCGTTAAAAGCTAAATATTTAGAAAAACTAGTCAGTGGTGAATGGACCGGCACCATGAATCTAACAGAATCCCATGCTGGTACTGACTTAGCACTGCTGCGAACTAAAGCGTTGCCTGTTGGCAATGATAGCTACTCGATCACTGGAGAGAAGATATTTATCTCATCTGGCGATCATGATTTAACCGACAATATTGTACATCTGGTATTAGCCAGGCTTCCCGATGCTCCTGAGGGGGTTAAAGGGATCTCCTTGTTTGTGGTGCCAAAAGTGCTAATTAATGATGACGGTAGCCTAGGTGAGAGCAATAGCCTTTGCGCCGCCAGTTTAGAGCATAAAATGGGGATCCATGGTAACTCGACCTGTGTGATGAATTTTGATGGCGCTATTGGTGAACTCGTCGGCGAGCCGCACCAAGGGCTTCGCGCTATGTTCACCATGATGAATCAGGCAAGACTCGGAGTCGGTGTACAAGGTTTGGGCGTATCTGAAATCGCTTATCAAAATGCATTAGCTTATGCCAAAGATCGTATTCAAGGGCGAGCATTAAGTGGCCCTAACCAGCCAGAACAGGCAGCAGACTCTATCTTGGTGCATGGTGATGTTCGTCGAATGTTATTGTCACAAAAAGCCTTTAACGAAGGCACTCGAGCATTGATGGGGCAGCAAGCACTTTGGCTTGATGAAGCCGAGAGACACCAAGACCCAGAGCAAGCTAAAGCGGCGTCAAAGCTAGCGGCATTGTTTACTCCAATAGTGAAAGGTTTTGTTACTGACCAAGGTTTTAAGGCGTGTGTTGACGCTCAACAAGTCTTTGGCGGGCACGGTTATATTCACGAATGGGGCATGGAGCAGTTTGTGCGTGATAGCCGTATTGCGATGATCTATGAAGGCACCAATGGTGTGCAGGCGCTTGATCTTGTCGGGCGAAAAATACTATCAGATAAAGGCGCCACCTTGCAGGCATGGTCTGAGCAGGTTAAAGGCCTTATTCAGCACAATATGTCTAATGATGCGATGAAGCCTTATATTACCGGCTTGATGGATGCAGCGGGCGATCTTGAAAAAACCACGGGCTACATAGCCGCGAATGCGCCAAAAAATCCCGATATAATTGGCGCGGCGTCTATGGCTTATATGCAAATATTGGGTATAACAGCGTTAGCATGGATGTGGACTCGAACAGCCGAGAAGGCGTTGCAAGCTTTAGCCAGTGGTACTGATGAAAGTATATTTTATCAAGATAAGTTGAGCACAGCGCAATTTTATATGAACTACTGGGCAGTGCAGACTCGGAGCTTGCGTAAGCAAATTCAAGCGGCAAGTGAAGGTATTATGGCCTTTGATGACAGTGCTTTTTAACGCGTAAAATGGCTTTAACGGAGCACTCCTGACTGCCATAGCGGGAAGGAGTGTTTTCGATATCAAGGTCTAGATTGAATAACCTCACAATAATACCAATCAGTATAAGAAGTTGATCTACTCAGAACGTTTTTTGGAAAACTAATTCAAGGCGAATAACTGAAAGAATGGTTGCTCCCTTGTGAAGTTGTTCAACGCAGAAGTAGGCAGCTAAAAACGCTCCAGAATGGCGAGTTTTAGCGGCTCTGATACTGTGAATCTTATGGAACAAGAGGGATCTTAAACGTAGAATTACTATGCTCTTCACTCGTTGCCTTGTCTCAGTGCCGCTAAACTCTCGCTGAGCGACCAAATCTTTATACTGATTGGTATAACCAATCCTCATCCCTTCGCCGTACATTAGTTTGTCAAAAAATACGCTAAGTCGATCACCTTTTATTGGGCTTGCGATAGAGATTGAGATAGTAACTGAGATTGTGATTGCGATAGTGACTGCGATAGTGACTGCGATTAGACAACAGCACCTCTACTGCGCTAATCTTGCCGCACTTTACCGACTGCACTTTTCAATTGATTGCAAAATTCACAATTGATTGCAGTATTCACAACAGTATTTAGCAGCGATGGCTGTATTCATTTAATAGGATAAACATGCAGTATAAATGGGTACTTTTTGACGCAGACGAGACCTTGTTTCACTTTGATGCTTTTCAAGGCTTACAATTAATGTTCTCCCGTTTTGATGTGGATTTTACTCGTCAAGACTTCCTTCAGTATCAAACGGTAAATCAACCGCTTTGGGTTGACTATCAAGACGGTAAGTTAACCGCTCAAGAGTTGCAGAATATTCGTTTTGAATCATGGGCAGACAAGCTCACCGTTTCAACACAAAGACTCAATAATGATTTTCTTGCTGCAATGGCTGACATTTGTCAGCTGCTACCAGGTGCTCAAGCGTTAATTGACTCGCTAACGGGGCGCGTCAATATGGGGATTATTACCAATGGATTTACCCAATTACAAACCATACGTTTAGAAAAAGTGGGCTTAGCGGATCGTTTTTCGCCTTTGGTGATCTCTGAAGAGGTTGGCGTAGCTAAACCGGATGTGGGGATCTTTAATCATGCATTGCAGTTGATGGGCAATCCCGATAAGGACTCTGTACTGATGGTGGGTGATAACCCGCATTCAGATATCTTAGGCGGCATTAATGCGGGTCTTCATACCTGTTGGCTTAATAGCAATGGAGCAGAGAAGCCTGACGGTATTAACCCGCATTATCAAGTGGGCTCTTTGTGCGAGCTTCGCCAGATATTAGCGACAAAGCTGGTGGCTTAAAGCTTATTAACGCGTTAGCTTTGCTTTTCAAAATGCAGCAGACGGTTATTAGCAGGCATGGGGTAATCAGTGATTAACACTAGCCCCTGTTTTGCTGCGAGTTCAATAATCCACTCAATATCTCGAATTGCGCTTTGTGGGTTTTGCTCAAATAACCACTGATCGAAGTTGCGATTACTGTCGCTGCTGTATTGTCTGTGATAGTTAAACGGGCCATAAACGCAAAATTGTCCGTTAAGCGCCAAATGCTTCCCTAGTCCGTCAAATAAATCTTCGACCATAGACTTAGCCATAATATGCAAGGTATTAGCGGTAAACACCGCATCAATCTGGCCATTTTCGAGTTTATCTATTGGCCAATTTTCTGTGACATCAAGTACCAAGGGAGCGTGTAAATTGTCGCTTGGCTCTTGGGTTAACCAGGCATTGATCCCCGCGTGATAACAGAGTTGATCGCTGGTTTGCCAGGTGACATGGGGCAAGAGCTTGGCAAAGTAGACTGCATGCTGCCCCGTGCCACTACCAATTTCGAGTACTTGACTGGCTTGGCTAAAGCTATGCTCTAACACTGCACCTATAGCTGTTTTATTGTTTTCACAAGATTGAGAGTAAGGTAATGAGCTCACTGTTGATGCTTTGTTATCGAATTAGGCTTACTGTTTTACCGCGTCTATTAACTAAATTCAATGATTTGCTTAAGAAAGCGCTCTACTCAATAAATCATGCTGTTAACACGTAATATCCCCCGCAATAACCCTTAGGCGTTGTAGATAAAAAGCGTTAATATCTAAGCACAATTTTGAGGTTAACAGGCATTATTTTGGCTATAGAACAAAATGAGATCGTTTCACTCTTGAGTGAACTTGAGTGCAGAACTAATTTTTCAATCAAGAAAGTTACCGAGTACATGCTTCCTAAGTTGAAAGAACCGTTTTATCTGTATGTGGATGGCAAGCAAGCACAACTGGTGATCCGTCCCGCTTATGAAGTGTTTAAAGCTGACTTTAGCGCGATTGAAGGCGTGAATGTCAAAGACCAATATTGTCATTACTCTGAGATGACGCGATTCCCTAAACGAGTGCAAAAGAGCGTGAATGGTATTCACTACGGGTTAGCCTTTAGCTTCGGCTCTAAAGATGCTCTAAAAGCCTTTATTAATAAACTGATAGCGATTAATCAAGGTCAGTAATCGTTAAAGCGGGAAAGGAGACTGCGTTGAGAAAAACCGATAAAAAAATTGATAACACTATTCGCATTATCCTGACTCAGGTTTGTGAGGCCGCTAAGGAGCAAGTTGCAGGGTTTATGTGGGTGACTCACCAAGTTAATTTTGCAAAAATGCCAGACAGCTTGATGATAAGCTTTATATTTGAGTCACAAAGCTTATTGGATAGGGCGATCCGCAGCGGTGAGACTGCACGAATACAGACATTGACCCAAAAGCTCTTGCAAGCAGAGGGTATAAGCTTGAACAAAGTCAATAAACAGTGCCGGTTTCACGTTGCGCCCGCTAAATAAAGCGTGCTTATTGCGTGTTAGCAGTCGTTCGTTGAAGTATTAGTAAACGTATTCGCAGTCGTTCGTTGAAGTATTAGTAAACGTATTCGCAGTTGTTCGTTGAAGTATTAGTAAACGTATTAACTGACGCATTAGCTTGGCTGCCCAACTTTGCATTCGCACTTATTTTAGCCGTTGCATTATCTTTTTTAGACCAGACACACCAATGGATGTTTGACTCCGTATGGAATGTTTAGAAACATTCTTATACTAAAATCTATATCTGCAGTTAACTTAATATGGTTTACACTGTTACATAATAAGTGATGAATAGGACAAGGAGTCGAATAGACATGGAGCCTAATAAGGTAAGGTCTCAAGAATCGATGCATGATTCTGATATTGAAGCGCTTTTATCTGACTTGAATCATAAGAGACTGAAGTTTTTTGCGTTAATGGTTGCAATTATCGCAGGCATTCCAGCAGGGTTTTATGGTGCACGCTGGGTCTACCAATTGTTTTTTCCCGCAAACTAGTGACTGGCTTAAGTTAAAACCTTAAGCATTTGTTTCAGTCTAAAAGAAGCGCCCAGTTATTGAGTATAAAAAACCCTACTTATCGCTAAGTAGGGTTTTTAGTTTATTAGAGCTTTTATTTAAGTTTTAATTTAACCTACTTTAAAGGCGCCTTATTCACTTTGTGTTAGCTACTTTGTGTTAACTACTTGGCTTTAGCCGCGCAGTTGAACTCACCGCTGTAGTCAAAGTTAAAGTGGAACTTAGTAAAGCCTTCAGTACCCGCTTTAGTTTCTTGTTCTTTTTCTGTAGAAAGACCAGTGATGCCGTTGTCTACACAGCGGAACGCTTCATCTAGTGTTGCAGATGCAAACCAAACGCCACCTTTTGCTTGTGCTTCTGGTGCTACAAGCTTAAACACTTCAGCATTCGGGAATGCCAATGATGCATCACCTTGGTTGTCTGCTAGCGAGTCTTCTAGATAGTATTGCACTAACTCACGGTTATTAAATGCCGCTTCTTCTTTAACTAGAACGGCTTTATCAACACCTGGCATTTTCACGTTAGACGCGCGGTAGTTGTTAGTAATGACATAGATTTCTGCATCATCAGCAATTTCAACGCCGTTATAAGTTAGGCTGTCAATCTGCTCACTAGTGGTAGTCTCATACTCAAAGCCATTAATCTTGATGTACTTTGATTCGTTTTCTACGTTTACAGTGTACTTCAGTAGGCCTTCACCAGCTTGGCTGAAACCACCAAAGAATACGTCAAAGTTATAGCCTGGGAATGATTCATTTAGGAAGCGTTCATCAGCTGCTAAAGGTAGGCTGTTGTATGCGTTTGAGTTAACCCACTCAATCCAGTTCTTCATATCAGAACCCGTCATCTTCAATACAGCTGGTGTATTGTTATCAAATACATAGATATCAGCAACAGATGCGTTAGTTAGCTCGCCTTCTTGGATGTTGGTAAAGTCTTGTGGACCGTTACGGCCAGACTTGAAAGGTGCAGAAACTGACAAGAAGATAGCGTCGTCAGCAGCATCTTTAAACTCACCTTCAGCTTTCCACTTCATTAACTGGTGCAGTTGCGCTTCGTTAACAACCTGAATAGATAAATCAGGTACCACTTGTGGGAAGAAACTGTTCATGTTCACATCGATTGAAGCAATAGATGTAGACATGTAATCAATCGTGCCTTGGTGCTCTTTAGCCACTAAGTCTTCGATGATTGGGTCAGAGCTGTTTGGTACTAGTGAACGAAGCTCTGAAGTTGACTGAGTATGGTCAACGCTCCAGCTTTCGCCGTTATCTTTAGTTGTTAGGGTTAAGTCGATAACACCTAACTTAGCGCCCCAGAAACCAGGCATAACAGCTGGAACACCATTAATTAGACCAAGCTTAGCATCGACACCTTCGATTTCACCGTATTCACCCGTTGTATTTGGGAATTCACGATGATCGTGGCCAAACATGATTGCATCAATATTATCGACATAGGCAAGGTGTAATGTTGCGTTTTCAGCAAACTCATTGTCATTGTCATTTAGACCTGAGTGAGGAATCGCAACAATAATGTCTGCGCCTTCAGCTTTCATCTTAGGCACATAATGTTCAGCAGTTTTCTTGATGTCAGACACCATCACATTACATTTAAGTAATGATGCATCCCAGCCCATAATGTTTGGCGGGGTAAAGCCAATTACACCCACTTTAATTAAGTAAGACTCGCCGTTACTGCTCTTAAATTCACGATCTAAGATCACATATGGCTCATACTTATGCTCAGCTTGGTCGTAGAACTCTTCAGTAATGCGAACTTCACACTCTTGTGCAGCATTGCTTACTTTCTCTAGCGAGTTATCAACTTTCCATACGTTAGCACTCACATAAGGGAAGTCTGAACCTTTAAGTGACTCATCAAGGAACTCTAGGCCGTAGTTAAACTCATGGTTACCCAAGTTAGCGGCATCGTATTGCAATTCATTCATTGCTTTGTAAACAGGGTGAGTATTTTCTTTAACGTGCTTAGTACCCAGCGACGCCATATAGTCGCCCATTGGGCTACCTTGGATTAAATCACCATTATCAAACAGCATGCTGTTTTGAACTTCATCACGCGTTGCTTCGATAACCAAAGATGTACGTGCTAAGCCCCATTCAGGTAACTTAGTTTCGTTGACTTCTTCGCTGACAAAGTAATTGTACGGCATCACGTTGGTGTGGATGTCAGTCGTCTCCATCAGGCGAACGCTGATGGTATTGTCTTTATTATTGTCATCATCATTATCGAGCCAATCACAGCCAGTGAGTCCCAGTGATGAAGCGATAACAACGGCTAGCACTTTCTTATTTAACATATCCATAACTCTTATATTTGTTTAGACCCCGAGAAGGAGTGCTCCTTCCCAAAAAACTAATAGGTTTATTTTTGGCATAACTCACTATTAGCGGGGTCAGAGTATAAAGATAATTGATGAGAGATTTGTGATCTTGACTGGGTTTCGCTTGTATCAATTTGTTGCGCTATGTTCTACTGGTTAGTTGGTTTAAGGGTGGTGTAAATGTCTATTTTTCCGAGTATTCTTAGATGTTGTAGCTGGCGTAAATAATGGCGAACGACATTTTTATGGCACAAAAAAAGACACGTTAAATACGTGTCTTTTTATTGAGCATTAACGCGTTACTTAGCTAAAAAACCACGGCTGCGTAGCAGTGGGTCAATGCCCGCTTCTTTACCACGGAACTGCTTGTACAGTTGCATCGGATCCTCGCTGCCACCTTGAGAAAGAATGTTATTTCTAAATGCATCGGCAGTGGCTTTATCGAAAATACCATTCTCTTTAAAGGCCTCAAACGCATCGGCGCCTAAAATATCAGACCAGATATAGCTATAGTAGCCAGCAGAGTAGCCGCCAGAGAAGATGTGTGAGAAATAAGTACTGCGATAGCGTGGTGCTATTTCAGTGATAAGTCCCATATTGTTTAGCGAATCGGCTTCAAACTTAGCCGCATCTTTTGGCGTGAAGTCAGTCACTGTGTGCCAATCTAAGTCAAGCTTAGTCGCAGCCATATATTCAACGGTGGCAAAGCCTTGGTTGAACTTGCTTGCGGCTTGAATTTTCTTTACGAGCTCTTGCGGGATCACTTCGCCTGTTTTGTAGTGTGTTGCAAATTGCGCAAGCACTTCAGGTTGCGTCATCCAGTTTTCCATCACCTGTGATGGGAACTCAACATAGTCACGTGGCACAGAGGTACCTGCTTGTGAACGATACTCAACGTTTGAGAGCATACCGTGCAGCGCATGACCAAATTCATGAAATAGCGTGCTAGCTTCATCGAATGTTAACAATGCAGGCTCATCACCCGCTGGGCGAGGGTAGTTAAGCACGTTGACGATGATTGGCGTAGAGTCAGTGCCATCCATGTTGTACTGTTGACGATAAGAGTTCATCCAAGCGCCGCCACGTTTGCTATCGCGAACAAAATAGTCGCCCATAAAGATAGCCAATAGCTCGCCATTTTTATCAAACACTTCCCAAGTGCGTACTTCATCATTGTACTTAGGTAGATCGGTACGCTCTTTTACCGTGATCCCGAATAAGCGGTTAGCGGTATAGAACACACCTTTAAGGGTATTTTCTAATGAGAAGTAAGGACGGGTTTGTTGCTCATTAAAGCTATATTTAGCCACGCGGATCTTATCTGAATAATACCACCAGTCCCAGGCCGCTAGCTTAAAGTCACCGCCTTCGTCGTTGATAAGCGCTTGCATGTCAGCCACTTCAGCTTCTGCTTGTGACAATGCCGCTGGCCATACTTTGTTAAGTAGCTCATACACATTTTCAGGTGTCTTTGCGGTGCGCTCTTCAAGCACAAAGTGTGCATGGGTCTTATATCCCATCAGTTGAGCACGTTCGGCGCGAAGTGCTGCCATCTCGGCTAAGATTTTCTTGTTGTCATTAGCATTGTTGTTATTACCACGCTCTACATACCCCTTGTAGAGGGCTTCACGCAGATCGCGATTGTCGGCATAGGTAAGAAACGGGGTAATAGATGGACGTGACGTGGTAAATACCCATTTACCTTCGTGACCACGTTTAGTTGCAGTTTGCGCAGCAGTATTAATCACGTCATCAGGTAGGCCGGCTAAGTCAGCTTTGCTATCAATGACTAACTCAAATGAGTTGGTTTCAGCAAGTAGGTTATCGCCAAACTCTAGGCTAAGTTTGCCAATCTGTTCGTTAAGCGCCCGAAGCTGAGTCTTATCCGCTTCGCTCAAGTTAGCGCCGCCACGAGTAAATGACTTGTATGTGTCTTCTAACAGTTTTGCTTGAGCAACATTAAGAGACAAGCTGTCGCGTTGGTTATAAACCGCTTTTACTTTCTGGAAAAGTGCATCATTAAGCAAGATGTCGTCGCTAGCAGATGACAGCATTGGCGAAACGTCTTTAGAGATGGCTTGCAGTTGCTCGTTAGTGTCTGCGCCCGTTAGGTTGTAAAACACGCTGGCCACTTTAGTGGTTAAGTTACCAGAGAACTCCATTGCTTCAATCGTGTTAGCAAAGGTTGGCGCTTCAGGGTTATCAATAATAGCCTGAATTTCAGCCTGGTGTTGTGCAATCCCCGCCTTAAATGCAGGTAAATAATGTTCAGGTTTAATTTTGTCAAAATCAGGAATACCCAAATAGGTATCATACGGCTTGAAAAATGGGTTGCTGGCGTTATTTTCAATGATTTGCTGTGCAACAACATTAGGAGCGACTTGTATTTCAGCGCTGGTATTAGTGTTTGTATTTGAAGCGCCACATGCACTCAGTGCTAATGCGAGTGCGACGGCAGAAACGATTGGTTTGAGGGTTAATCCCTTCATATTTATATCCCCGAGTATGCTTGTTATCGTTTTTCGTCAATTGTATTGCATTGACGTTAACCCCTTTAAGTATCACGACTCAATGTGGTAAATCTATTGAAAATAGGTGTTGTTTGTAACAAATCGTGCGTTTAGCGATTTTTTACACGTTATTAGGCTTATTTATGCTGTGCTATGTGCTATGTGCTATGTGCTATGTGCTATGTGAGTTTGATGAGAAAAAAGCAATCGAGTAACTTGAGATAAACTGACTCTCGTATACCAAATATAGGGCTTAGCTGGAATAGGCTGATAAGCTAAGCGGCTAACCCGTAATAGGCCGCTTATGGGCTTACTTACAGAAAGTAAATTGAGCCTAACAGTATTTTCGTGATAGTAATCAATCCTTTCCTTGTAAATATTTGCAAGAATGGCGTACGTTTTTTTACGCGATAAGACTGATAACAATGCGAAATAACCAACCTGTGACCCAAACAGAAAAAAACCTCACCGATAACTGCATTTTGCTATCGACCACCAATCTCGATGGCAATATAAAATACGCGAATGAAGGCTTTATCAAGGTCAGTGGCTACAGTTTCGATGAGTTGCAACGCCAGCCCCATAATGTCGTTCGCCATCCTGATATGCCAGAGGCAGCATTTAAATCACTTTGGGAGCGAATTAAACAAGGTAAGCCATGGGTCGGTATTGTTAAAAATCGCACCAAAAACGGTGACCATTACTGGGTGAATGCATATATCGCCCCCGTCTATGAAAATGGCAAAATTCACGAGTACCAATCGGTGCGCCGTAAAGCCACTCCAGAGCAAATAAGCCGTGCCGAAGGGATCTATCAGGGGATTCAAGCGGGAAAAACACCTCAAGCATTACGTAAACCGCTGTTAGGTTTTGGCGTAAAACTATACGCATGGTTAATGTTGTCTGTTTTGTGTGCAGCGCTACTTGCTAGCTATTCACCAATAATGGCGGCTCTTGTGGTGGGCTCGGCTGCAGTTGTTGGACTTAAGCTGATCTTAAAACCCTTTAACCACTTGGTGGCACAGGCAACCAAAACGGTAGACGACCCATTAGCAACAGGGGTGTTTACTGGGCGACAAGATGAAATCGGTAAGGTGAGTTTTGCCCTGCAATTTCTACTCACCGAAACCGGTGGTGTGGTTGGACGTATGGCCGATTCTGCGGGTTCAATAGAGTCTCTTAGCGGCAGCTTAAACGACACGATCGCCAATACTCGCCAGCGTGCAGATAGCCAGAGCCAACAAACGAGCCAAGCAGCAACCGCAATGGAAGAGATGAGCGCTAGCTTTAATGAGGTGAGCCAAAACATTCATAATGCGGCTCGTGAAATGTCGATGAGTAACCAGTCGGCTGAAAAAGGCCATGAGTTACTCGTGCGCGTTATTGACTCTATCAATCAACTTAAAGATGAGGTGGGTAACTTTGCTTCAGTAGTCGCATCGATAGAGCAAGATAGCCAAGATATCAATAAGGTATTGGATGTGATTCGTGGCATTGCCGAGCAAACAAACCTGCTGGCATTAAATGCAGCCATTGAGGCCGCAAGAGCTGGAGAGTCGGGACGAGGCTTTGCCGTTGTTGCCGATGAAGTGCGTCAACTTTCAAGCCGAACTAGCGAGTCGACATCGCATATTGAAGCGATTGTGAGTAAATTTAGAGACAGCACTGAAAGGGCGGGTATAACAATGGCTGCAGGGCAACGTAAGGCTGAGCAGTCAGTGGAGCTTGCCAAGCAAGTCGATGAGTCTTTTGAAACGCTGCGTGAGTCTATCATTAAGATGAATCTAATGAGTGACGAAAATGCCTGTGCAATGACGCAGCAAACAACCGTAGCCAATGATATTAGCCACTCGATACAGGTGATAAGTGAGCTGTCGTTAGAGAGCTTGGAGCAAACAATGGATGCTACAGAGCGAGGCGAGCAGGTGTCGAGGCTATCGACCAAGACCCATAATTTGTCGAAGCAGTTTTGGGAGCAAAGCGTACAGAGAAAGATATGATTTAAAAGAAGGAAGAGCAGGTCATAGGTTCTAGGTCTTAGGTTCTAGGACCTAGGTTCGAGGAAAAGTTTAAACGGTTAGGGCTAAGACGGATAATGCTGCTTTGTGTAGCTTGGGCTTTAGCCCATCGTTCCTGTGATTTAGATTAAGATGGTACAAGCTGGTGGGTGAACCGTAGTGCTAATCGCTACGGTTCACCCTAACGTGTATCACTAACTTGGATGTTTGCTGGCTCGATACTTGTGTCTTAGCGCAGGTAGAGCTTCAAGTGAACATAGCAGTAGTCCGGTCCATATCAAGGCGAAACTCACCGCTTTAACCTGATCAAAAACTTCATTAAATAAAATAACAGCAATAAGGAATTGTAAGCTAGGTTCGATATATTGCATTAGCCCTATCATTGACAAGCTTGTCGCCCTGATGGCCAGCGCAAAGAAGACTAGAGGCATTAACGTTACAGGAGCTGAGCCAATATACAGCAGCAATACCGATGTCTGTCCTGATAACGCAGAAGATATTGCCACACTTTGATCTGAACTCCACAACCAGACTAAATAGATCGCGGCAAATGGCATTAATAGAGCGGCTTCAACAGTGACAGAGGTCAGTGAGTCAAAGCGAATAAATTTTTTGCACAAGCCGTAGAGTGCAAAGAAACTGCCCATACTGAGTGCAAGCCATGGAAGTTCTCCATAGCTATAGACCATATAGCTGATACCGCAGAACCCCAAAAATACCGCCATTTTTTGTGCTGCAGTTAATTTATCTCCAAGAAACAGTACACCCAAGCCGATAGCAAAAAGTGGGTTAATAAAAAAACCTAAGCTGGCTGCAAGCACTTGTCCATGGGTGATAGCCCAGGTAAAGCTGTACCAAGAGACGCACATAATCAGTGATGCCAACCCACACAGCAGCACAGACTTTTTGTCGGCTTTAAGCTGTGAAATAGAAGGCATCTTGCGACCCATAAGTAGGAATACCACTATCATAAAAGGGACTGAGAACAAGATCCTAAACGCCAATAATTCATTAATATTGGCATTTGGCAAAAAATGATAATAGAGCGGCATCAAGCCCCATAATAGAAACGAGAAAGCAGCAAGTGCGTTGCCTTTAAATGTAGAGGCAGCGTTTTGTGAGGTTGTGGATTGCATATGAATTTGGCTAGAACGGATTAGGCTATGAAAGGCGCTATTTTCTCATTAGCTGAGCGCAAAGAGTGTGATTTATATCACTTTGTGCTATTGATTCAGTAGTTAAGTAAGGTATCGATGTTGCTAAGGATTGAGCTTAGTCGAACTGTTTTATCGTTTAGGCCCCCAGTGTCAATGTCTTACTAGGAAACAATCTAAAGTCGCTATTTATCACCTGAAGTGCAGCAAATAAGTTAACGGTTACCGCTAGTCTTGGAGAATGTAGATGAATTAGTCGTCAAATTGATAAGCTTTAAGATTGATGCTTGAGCTGAGTCAATACAAACCATAAGTAAAATGAATACTGGAAATGAAAATTTACCCCAAGAAAATATATTTGCTTGAGTCGCATCAACACCTACGCTCTCTATTAATAAAATCGATAAAAATGTAGAAACTATACATACCAAAAAAATGCGAGTGATGTTTTTAATTTTGCTCATAGCGGTAAAGTACTCAGCTGATAAAGAATGATATCTGTAAGGGAACAGACGACAAGTGATAATTTATTACCGGGCGGTTGAAAATCCAGCTAATAATCATGGGTGTCACAGTTAATTCTCGTTGTGATTAACTTCTCGAATAACATGATGAATCCTCCTTGAAAACATCGAACAGCTTATTATCCTGCGTCTCGGATAAATATTAACCGCTGATTGATTTGCACTCAACATATCAATGTAACCTATTGATGTAAAGCGAGTATTTTTCAGTGTTTTGACGTTTGCAGCGAGCCTCTGTAATGTCTGCACATAAGCTCGTTTCTTCAGGTCTGACCCATAGGGAGTTGGGAGTGTCATTATGAGGTAAGGTTCATCTGTGACCATCTGAGCACATCATTCGATTATCCCTGCTGCCGCGTCGCTGAGCTTTTTACTCAAAGGTAAGCACTTTTTAGGCAATGCCTAAAGTGCAGCTGCTAAATCAAGCTATCATCTGCTAATTTTCGGGTTTTTATTTAGTACATTTGCTAGAATCCCTCATTATTTTTTTGGCTGCGTTTTTTGCTGCCACACTCTTTATAAACTGATGGCATTTACTGAAGCTATTTAGTGGTGGGTGTAACGGAAGCTTAGTGACCGTTTTCACTGATGGCTTTCATAGGCCAACTTTACGGACTTATCACTGTCCCGTCGTCACTGGTACGTTTTCCAATGGACTGTTGTATCAAACCGTTCAGTTTCTAACAGAGTATTCAAGTTTTACTATTTAAAGGCAGGCTATGACCGTTCTTCTAATGACTCCACCTATGACCCAGCTCAATACGCCTTATCCGGCAACAGCGTATTTAACGGGTTTTTTACGCTCTCGAGGTTATGAGGCGGTGCAGCGAGATCCTGCTATTGAGCTTTTCCTAGAGATGATGACTGCGCCTGCGCTGGAGATTATTCGTCAACATGTGGAAGAAAACTACGAGCACTTTGAAGACGATCAGCTGCCTGATGTTATTTTCAATTTTCTGGCCGAGTATGACCGCTATCACCTTGCCGTTGAACCTGCTATTCGCTTTTTACAAGGCAAAGATCCCAGCCTTGCACTGCGTATTAACTCGCGCCGCTTTTTACCTGAAGGCCCTGCGTTTGACACGATTGCCCAGATGGAAGCGGTATCTGGCGATGTGTTGCAAGCGGCTTTTGGTAATCTTGGTGTACAAGATAAAGCCAAATATTTAGCCACGCTGTTTATTAACGACTTATCGAACGTTATCACTCAAGGGGTTGATCCTTACTTTGAAGTCAGCCGTTATGGCGAGAAGCTTGCTGCGGCCAACCCAAGCTTTGATAACCTTTACGATACCCTGATGGACGAGCCAAGTTTTAGCTCAGAAATTCTAGAACAGTTAGTCGAGCAATATTTAGAAGAAACCCAGCCTAGTGTGGTCGCATTAACCGTGCCTTTCCCTGGCAATATGTTGGGCGCGCTGCGTATTGCACAAACCTGTAAAGCCATCAATCCAGAGCTTCCTATTGTAATGGGCGGCGGTTTTATCAACACCGAGCTACGTGCGCTTAAAGATCCCCGTGTGTTTGAGTTTGTTGATTTTATCTGTCTTGATGATGGCGAGCGTCCATTTATTACCTTGCTTGAATATTTCCAAGGACAGCGTGAGATTGATGATTTGGTGCGTACCTATTTCCTTGCTGAGGATGAAAATGGCGAGCCTTACGTACACTTTAACGAAAACACTGAGCTGCACGATATTCCGCAAACCGATGTGGGTGCACCTGTGTATGACGGCCTGCCATTAGGTGAATATCTATCTTTGTGTGAAATGCTTAACCCAATGCACCGCATTTGGAGCGACGGACGCTGGAATAAACTTACCATCGCCCACGGCTGTTACTGGCGTAAATGTAGCTTTTGTGATGTCA
The DNA here is from genome assembly GCF_052977265.1 of Shewanella sp. 0m-8. NCBI lineage: Bacteria > Pseudomonadati > Pseudomonadota > Gammaproteobacteria > Alteromonadales > Shewanellaceae > Shewanella > Shewanella sp. 0m-8. The sequence goes on from NZ_JBRIMB010000009.1 coordinate 114,346, forward strand.
GCTTAGATTATATCGACCGTTTTGATGCCGCTAGCGCCGATGTGTTGGTGGATAGAATAGAGCAATTGATTGAAGAAACTGGTGAAACAGGTTTCCACTTTGTCGATGAAGCGCTACCGCCAAAGCTTTTGTTTACACTCGCTAAGCGTTTAATTGAGCGCAATGTCGTGATCAGCTGGTGGGGCAACATTCGTTTTGAGAGAACCTTTAGCCAAGCGCGTTGCCAGTTACTCGCTGATTCTGGCTGTATCGCAGTGAGTGGTGGCCTTGAGGTGGCGTCAGATCGTCTGTTGAAACTGATGAAAAAAGGCGTGAGCGTTGAGCGCGTTGCCCAAGTCACCAAAGCCTTTAGTGATGCCGGCATATTGGTTCACGCTTATTTGATGTACGGTTTTCCGACTCAAACGGAGCAAGAAACGGTTGATTCGCTGGAAATGGTACGTCAGATGATGAGTCAGGGGTGTTTTCAGTCTGCATACTGGCACCGTTTTGTGGCGACTATCCATAGTCCTATCGGTATTAATCCTGAGCAGTTTGGTATTACGCTTTGCGAGCGCCCTGAGATTTTATTTGCTGAAAACGATGTCGACTTTACAGATCCAACGGGCACAGATCATGAAATGCTCGGCGAGGGGCTGCGTAAAGCGATTTACAACTATATGCACGGTATTGGTTTTGAGCAGCCGATGAGCTTTTGGTTTAACCAAAAAGTGGCTAAAACGCAGATGAAGAAAGATCTGATCTCAAAAGCGATTAATAATCTAATTGAAACTAGCGAAGACTAATCGTCATTCTCTAGCTAAATAGCGATAAGTTTTAATGCTAAAAGGCCACTTTCTGCTGCAGAAAGTGGTCTTTTCATTTTTATAAATAAACGCTTATGAAGTTATAACCATAAATCTAGTGCTATCAATTTAGTGCTATCAATATAGGACTATCAATATAGGACTATCAATATAGGACTATCAATATAGGACTATCAATATAGGACTATCAATATAGCGCTATCAGTACAGCGCTATCAATATAGCGCTATCAATATAGCGCTATCAATATAGCGCTATCAATATAGCGCTATCAGTACAGCGTTAGCGATAACAGGCTAGCTGCAGCTCATTAGCTAAAAATCATTAGTTATATGCGTTTAAGCATTCAACGATTAAATCAACAAAACCTTGTCGATCGAGTTTACATAACACTTGAGTATTGTGAGGATTATTGGTCAATTGGTAACGATCCACTACCGTCATGCCTTGGGTGTATTCGCCCTTAGTCTCTACGCCAACCCAGCAGTCGTATGAGGTGAATAGCTCAGGTTTAAGTAGCCAAGCGATAGTACAAGGGTCGTGTAGTGGAGCGCCCTCAAAGCCCCACTTAGGATCTCTGTGGTAGATCATAAAGAAGTCGAGCAACTCTGCAACGCACTTGGCTACAGGGTTAGGTATTTTACGAATACGCTCAATATCTTCATCCATAATTTGTGCTTGGTGAGTTATATCAAGGCCACACATGGTGATAGGAATACCAGACTTAAACACCATGTCGGCGGCTTCTGGATCAACAAAGATATTGAACTCAGCTGCTGGTGTCCAGTTACCCGCTTCGGCAGCGCCGCCCATCAACACGATCCGCTCTACCTTGCAATGAAGTTCAGGGTAGGTCGCTAAAAACAGTGCGATATTGGTTAACGGCCCAGATGGCACTAGCGTTACCGCTTCGTCACTTTCACGTACTTTTTGCGCCATCAGCTCAATACCAGATATCGATTGCGGTGCAAAAGCTGGATCGGGCAGTTTTGGGCCATCTAAGCCACTTTCACCATGCACATTATCGGCAATAATCAGCTCACGAGCTAACGGCTTAGGTGCGCCTGCGGCAACGGGGATATCGTGACGCTCAAGTAAGGTTAAAATACGCAGTGCGTTGTTTAAGGTTTTATCGGGAGTTTGATTGCCTGCGCTGGTGGTTACCGCTAAAGGATTAAGCTTATTGCTGCTCATGGCTAAAATTAATGAAATGGCATCATCATGGCCAGGATCGCAGTCAAGAATAATCGGGGTAACTTTATGGGAGTGTTGGTTGTGTAGAGTAGGGCTCATTGTTAGGCTCCGCAAAATGAGTGTCTATTAAAATGCTATTTTGATTCTTGCTAAGCATCCTAGAGCGTTATTAAGCCAAATACTGTGACTGAGTAATCGCTTTTAAGCTGCTGAATCATAAGCTGCTGAATCAATAGTGGGGTTTTGCTCTATCCACAAAAAGGCCCTTAGCTATGCACTATGCTAAGGGCCGGTTTTGTATTAAACGGCTTAGTCTAAACGCCTATTGCAATGACGTTAATAGCCTGCGGTCTCGCTACCTGCGCGGCGCGGGTCGCTTGCGCCAAAAATACCTTGTTCTGTAACCATAATCGATTGCGTCGAACCCATGGCATTATTCACTTTTACCTCATGGCCTTTGGCTTTAAGTAAGGTCTGTGTATCTCGATTGAGCGTATGCTCAACCCGCAAAACATCGGGCAGCCATTGGTGATGAACGCGCGGCGCATTGGTGGCCTCGGCAATATTTAAATCGTGGTCAATCACATTCATGATGATCTGCATCGTAGTGGTAATAATGCGTGATCCCCCAGGGCTACCAGTGACGATATAAGGTTTGCCATCTTTCATCACAATGGTTGGGCTCATCGAGCTTAAAGGACGCTTGTTTGCCTCTACCGCATTCGCTTCACCGCCAACCAGACCATAGCCGTTAGGCACGCCCGGTTTAGCCGAAAAGTCATCCATTTCATTATTGAGTAAAATCCCCGTGCCTTTAGCTACTAGGCCTGAGCCATAGCTAAAGTTGAGGGTATAAGTGTTTGATACAGCATTGCCCCATTTATCCACCACAGAGTAATGTGTGGTTTGATTGCTCTCATAGGGGGCAAGTTTGCCGGGCTTAATGTCAGTGCTTGGCGTAGCCTTATCTAATGAGATTTGCTTGGCTAATTGCTTAGCGTAATCCCTACTCACTAATGCGTTAACAGGCACATCATAAAAATCAGGGTCGCCTAAGTATTCGCTGCGGTCGGCATAGGCGCGTTTCATCGCCTCAGTCATCAAATGCAAGGTGGCTGCCGTGTTAAGGCCAAGCTCTTTTATGGGGTAGCCTTCTAGCATATTGAGCATTTCGATAATGTGAATGCCGCCCGATGAAGGCGGTGGCATAGAGACTACTTGATAACCTCGGTATTCACCGACAACGGGCTCACGCTCAATAACCTTATAGTGTTTAAGATCGCCTAAGGTCATGATCCCGCCGGCAGATTGGATGGCGTGAACCAGCTTTTCAGCAGTCTCGCCTTGATAAAACCCTTTACTGCCTGATTTAGCAATCAGTGACAGTGAGTGCGCTAATTCTGGCTGCTTTAATAGTTCTCCGGTTTGGTAGTCACTGCCATCGGCTTTGTAAAAAATCTCGGAAGAACTCGGCCATTGGGCGATGCGGCGTTTAAGGCCAGATAAAGAGGCATGCAGATCTGGGGTGACTTTAATTCCGTCTTTAGCCAGGTTAATCGCAGTTTGAGTCACCTGTTTCATGGTCATGGTGCCGTATTTTTCTAATGCAAGCTCCATGCCCATCACTGTGCCCGGTACGCCGACAGCTAAACCGTGTTCACGGCTTAACTTATTCACTGGGTTACCTTGTTCATCGAGGAAAGTATCACGATGGGCTTTAGCGGGCGCCATTTCGCGATAATCGATAGCGATGGTTTTATTAGGCTCGCTTAGGTGAACTAGCATAAAGCCACCGCCACCGATGTTACCCGCTCTTGGCAGTGTTACAGCCAAGCTAAAACCAACAGCCACCGCGGCATCAACCGCGTTGCCGCCTTGTTTTAAAATTTCAACCCCCGCCTGAGTCGCAAGCGCCTCCTGACTCGATACCATGCCATGCTGTGCCCAAATAGGTTGAGCGGTCGCCATATGGCTATAAATCGATGTTTCTTTAGCTGTTGCTTGTAATGGGAAACATGCAGCAAGCGTTAGAGTAGTCAAGGGGATAGCCATCGAAATGGTGAAGGCTAATACTTTAAAGCCAGATATTTTAGGGTAAGAAGTTTTAAAGTCTGAGGTTTTAAGGGCTAGGGTCTTGTCAGCTAGAGTCTTAAAAGCGCGCATTTTCAATCCTTTGTATTTATTGTTATTGCCCAAATATGATGATTAACGGTTATAAAAGCAAGGAAACGAGTGAGTCGTAGTCGTCACAGAAGTGGCGCTAAATGTTGTTGATTGAAACCTGTGTGGTTCAAATATCGTGACAGCAATGTGACGTTTATTGGTGTTAAATGCAAGTCGATGGGAAAAATCCTAGCGAGTTTGTATTATGAGCGGATTAACAAAGCAATGAGGCGGGTTATTATATGTTTGCAGATCTTGGGTTAATGGGTACTGCGCTGTTAGCTTACACTATTAAGTGCGCACTATAATTTCACAATAGTAAGTCAAAATAGTAAGCCCACGATATTGTATGTTTACACCATAAGTAAAACTACTGAGGCAACGTGGTTAGCTTAAACGATGGGCAAATGTAACAGTAATAGCCATATTAACCATAACAGTAACGGCAAAGGGAGATGAGTTTGGATAAACATGCTGCAGCGACAAGTGAGGAGGGGACCGCCCTGTATGAGGTTGATCTCATCGATGCTATCGACAAGGTGCCTGCCAACACTTGGAATGCGCTCATGCACGATAGTAATCCATTTAATCAGCATCAATACTTGGCAGCGCTTGAGTCAAGCGGCTGTGTTGGCAGTCAAAGTGGCTGGACCCCGTTACATGTAATCATTAGGGAGACGACAACGGATGAGAGTCGCCGCGTTATAGCGGTGATGCCTTTATATATTAAAAGCCATTCTTATGGTGAATACGTTTTTGATTGGGCCTGGGCAGAGGCGTATGAACGCCACCAGTTGCCCTATTATCCCAAGTTAGTATCAGCCATTCCGTTTACGCCAGTAACAGGAATGCGCCTCGGAGTCGCTAAAGACGCTAGTATTGAGGCTCAGCAAGCCCTCTGGCAGCTTATTAACCAGACTCTGAATAACTGCTTATCTGAGTATGGTTTTTCTGGCTGGCATTGTTTGTTTCTACCTCAATCACAGTTTACTGATTTTTCAAAGCAGGACAACTTACAGCGTTTAGGCACTCAGTTTCATTGGTTTAATCGCGAGTACGATGACTTTCAAGCTTTTTTACAGTCACTTACGTCGCGTAAGCGAAAAGACATTAATAAAGAACGACAAAAGCTCTCGCCTTTAGGCCTGAGCTTTGAGTTTATTGAAGGAGAACAAATTTCTGCCGATCTGTGGAAGATGTTTTATCGCTGTTATCAGCAAACTTATGCTAAACGTTCTGGGCATTATGGTTATCTTAACCTGGCATTTTTTGAGGCGTTAGCTAAGACCATGCCCGAGTCAATCGTGCTTTTAGTGGTTCGTAATCAAGATAGAGAGTGTATTGCGTCTGCACTGTACTTTAAAACAGAGACTCATTTATATGGCCGTTATTGGGGCTGTTTAGTTGAAGTAGACGGCTTACATTTTGAAACCTGCTATTACCAAGGAATAGAGTATTGCATTGCCAATAAGCTACAGGTATTTGATGCGGGAGCTCAGGGAGAGCATAAAGTCCCAAGAGGGTTTGAGCCGGTGGAGACTTTCTCAAATCATGAAATCTGCCATGATGAGTTTAGACAGGCAATTGACAGTTTTACTCGTCAAGAAGCTGAGAATACAAAGATTTATATGCAGCAACTTAAGTCAAAACTGCCATACAAAAACAGAGCCTAACGAGGCTCTGTTTTATCACAATTGAATGCGAAGGCTATGGCTGAGTCTGCTATTGCTAATGTCGAACTAAGCATGAACTCAGCGCCAACTAATCATGAACTCACAGCAACTAAGCATTAGCCAAGCGCTAACCAGAGGCCCACACCTATCATCAGGCTACCTGCAATACGGTTCATCCATTTTATGTTATCACCGCGGCTTAAGAATATTCTTAAGCTTTTTCCACCTGCGGCGTAAGCCATCATACTGGTTAATTCGGTAAATAGAATAATGCTGACTAGCGCCAAAAGTTGCGGCGCGACTTCATGCTCAACACTAATAAATGGCGGCAGTAATGACACCATAAACGCCCAGCCCTTAGGATTAGCGATTGCGGTAAAAAAGCCTTGAGAGATAAGTTCAAGGTTACTGACGCTAGATGTTTGTTGACCTTCAACAATCGCCATCTTCCCCCTTGAACGCCACATATTAATGCCGATGTAGACCAAATAGAGTCCGCCAGCCCATTTAAGAATTGAAAACAGCTCAGGATAGTTAAGCATGATGCTGGCAACGCCCATGACTGCAGCGACGGCCACCAAGGCGACGCCAACGAGCTCACCAAGCATCATCCATAGCGTGCGGCGAAAGCCAATACTCATACCCAGCGTCATGGCAAGAGTCATGCACATTCCCGGGGTAATGGAGACAAAAAAGAAGGTCGGTAAAAACACGGCTAATAAAGTTAAATCTGGCATTATTTAATTCAAATCGAGATTAATCGAGCATGGATAGAAAAAGGTGGCACAGTGTAGAGAATAAACGTGGGTTAGGGTAGAGCTGAGAGAATAAAAACCAGTCGGTGAGCTAGTTTTTAGTCATATAAAATAGCGCTCCTAAGCACGTACGGTTTAGCCAGCATTAGCTGGCTCTTTTGAATTCAATCTGTCAGCGCCCAAAACAAAGATCTTTAGAACTGAGATTTTTTGGTTTGTGTTACCAAATAGCGAATTCTGGGTCGTAGCTTTAGAGTTATCAATCGCCTGCAGCGGGTGCTGGACAGGACGTCCGAATGTCGTGATCACATGGTCAATGATGTTCCCTACATCATAATGACATTTCCCATATCCCTATGGGTCAGATGTGAAGGAACGACCTTATGTGCAGACACTGCCGTGACACGCAACAAGTCCATCCTTGGAAGCTCGGCCATGACGAATAGCATCCCTGCTAAAAAGCCAGTTCGGCATCCTGCCTCTCGTTCGAAAACTTGATAACTCCGTTACCTCTCACCAAAACATGGACGGTCACGGCCGGATCTACACTTGATAATTGGCGCCTTCATTTAGCCATGGTGGTTCGATTTCTAAATTGAAAATGCCCCAAAGTGAGTTAGCCTTCAAATGAAGATTGATTACATTTATTTTTGGGTTGGTGTTATCAAGTAGAGTTTTTGAACTTGTTGCTTCGTAGTTATCAATCGCCTCCAGCGGGGGAATGTGCAGATACTGCTGAGGCTCGCTGCGAGCACGTCCTTGTGAGCTCAACGAAAACGTCCCTGTTTTCGACGGCCTCAACCGCATCTACACCGGATAATTGGTACTTACATTTGGGCTTTAATTGTTCGGCTTACAACTTGCAAATGCCCCAAAATTAGCTAGGGAAGAAGTTTGTTTATATCCTGCTTATCAGCTTTTGCAATAGCTAAGCTAATGTCAGGCGCAACATACAAGACCTGTACCTGAATTACCATGTGAGCCGGAGTCTAGTGGCTTTCTTCCTGCGAGAACATTGCAATTTATGTAATGTTTCACTCAAGCAGGATAACTGGGATAGAGCTATTCCTATGTCATAAGTCATTGTTGACACATTGATTTACTGTTATTCTTGAGTAATTAAAGTACTGGCGACCTGTTCTTATTAAGACCGTTCTTATTCGGAATTCAGCCTAACATACTGTTAACTGCTCGTAAGGAATCTAGAATGGCTCAAGATATTTATAGCGCGTTTGAAGAGCATGAGTTCTTTGGTGAGTTTTTCCATCAAGAGGATACATATTCGTCAAGGTTCGCAGCGAAAATACAATACTCACCCGAAAAAGGTTTGAGGTTGGAGTACAATATTGCCGATTCTGAGGTGCCATCTGAGTGTGAGAGCTTAATCGGTATTTTGAGTAATGGGAAAAAATGCACTCTAATAGGGCCGTTCAATTTTAATCATGGTGGTCGTCGATTTGGTGCTGTAAATACAAAACATGGCACTCACGGTTTCTCTCATTTAGTAATAGGTGATTTTATTCAACCCGATAAAGAATTCGATCATTCAAGATTTACATTTCATCACATGCAAGAATTTTTTTATCCACAAGGGCGCTTAAATGCTATTCCGTACAAAGAAGGTACGTTAGAAAAAATTGAGGGTAATGGTTGGAATATAGAACTAGAGAATCGAGCACTGGCCAATGACGTTACCAATACTTTAACAAACTTAATAATTACTAATAATGAAGAAGCACTCAGTGAATTTACATTAGCCTTTGATAAGGTGAAAGGTGATTTTCCAAAGGAATCCTTCTTGCTTAGGAAATCATTAGAATTCTTATTTAAGTATACTTCTGATACATCTAAGACAATTAAAGACATAAGTTTAGATATAAATAAAATATCGGCACTATTCTCAATATTTATGGATCGGCCAACCTTTCCAGATGAAGTTAAAATTTATCCGAATGCAGAAGCAGAAAAACCTATAACTTTATTATCAAGTATTCACCTTGAATCAAGAACTGTTGATTTAGCGAAAAGTAACCCTTCACATTTCCTCATGCCTATAAATAGGAATAAGATTAATCTATCAAGTGCTATTTCTACTTGGCTTGAATTACACGATAGTTATCGCGTTTTATCAACTACATTCCAATACGAAACAAATTATAGAACTCTTCATTCTGCGTACAGTGATGTCGTACTCTTTTCAACAAATATTGAGGCGGTAGCAATAGATTTAGAAATGCAAACATCGAATAAGTATGAAGGGCCCATAAATAGATATGGATCAAACGAGTTAAAGGCTGCTATAACAAATATTTTCTTAAGCCACAATACTGATAGCTTGGGAAAGAATATCAGCGACCTTAGAAATGAGCTAGCTCATGTAGGTAGACCAAAGAAATTGATCAAAACTCTTGATATTAATGACTATGTTAATGTTAGCAGAATACTTAAACTAGTGGTTGTTTCGCACTTATTGGAACAGCTTGGGGTTACTCAAGACGTCATCCATGAATATCAAAATAAACTTATTCCGGTAGTCCGCAGTTAACAAGTTGCTGCACTCAGAAAGATTACTCGCTACGCTCTAAATTTTCCGGTGAGCAAGGCGTTAGCCGTCAGGCGATAAATTTAGTTAAGTATTATAGAAATAGAGAGTAAAAAATGAGTATTTGTTATCTAAGCGGTGAACCTATAGATGAAAAAAATAAATCGCTAGAGCATATTTTGCCAAATGCTCTAGGTGGTAAATTAAAATCAGAATATGTAGTTACTCACAAATCAAACCAGTCACTTAACCTAGACATTGATGCTAAATTTAATAAAATATTTGAATCAATGCACCAACGGTTAGGAATAAAAAAAGATAGAGCAAAAAATAGTGGTGTCAAAGGATATAATATAGAGTTTTCTGAAGATATTATTTTTCGTGATAATAAGTGTTATCCAGTTAAACCTTTTTATGATGAAACGAATAAAGTTTTATATGCTAAAGACTTAAAAGTTGGTAATCAGTTTGCGAAACATATTTCTGAAACTAAGTTAATTAATTTAAGTGAAATTAAAATACTGACAGACATAATTGGTGATTATCAATTCCCATTTGTATTTGATAATAAAGTTTTTTCTCGTGGTTTAGCTAAAATTGCTGCTGGCTATGCTACGTTAAAAGGCGTTAGTAGAGAAAACTTAGTGGGTATTATAGATTTTGATAATTGTAAAATTAAAGACAGTATAGAGTTAGCTCCGTACTTGCCCCCTACAAATGAAGAAAGCCTCTTAGAAGAGAATATAAGTAGTAGTTCTGACTATCCTTTTCATACATTAGCTCTCTATGGAAATAAAGAAGAGCGTCTTTTATATTGTTATATTGAACTTTTTAGCACATTCCAGTATTTCATTATCCTTAACGATAATTATGATGGTGAAGAGGTTTATTATAACTACTTCCATTCATTAACAGGTAATAAAGATGTTACATATCAAGAATATTTAAGCTCAGTAAATAATATTGATCAAATTATAAATAACATGCCAACTGAATTCAGACGATACCCTAGGCATTATGTATACTCGATGAATCATAATGTACTAACAGATCCAGATCTTGTTAGAGGGTATACTTATTTTAAATGTAATACTTTAAATGCATACATCAGCTATACAAACATGCTAAGTAAACTTGATAAGTATGAATTATCGTTGAGTGAAGATGACTAATCGGGTATAGCCCCCACACCCCCTGCATGCGGCTCCGCACAAGGCGGTTCACTTAGAACGCCTAACCTAAATTCATTGGTTAGCTATTTATTACAATAGTGAACTGCGATCCATCGATCTCTTAGTAAACATAAACCCGCTTTCTTAAGAACGTCATTAGTAATGATAATGTGAACCGCAAAGTCTAGAGCCTAAGCACTAAATTATTTCTGTCCAGAAATGAGTTTGTAACATCTGAAGTAGCTAATTCGGAGAGATGAATGCTGAGATGTGAATACGGCAGTGACCTTCGGCAGCAGGGAAGCTGTCGTAGAGGCTATAGGGACACTTCTTACGAAATCAAAAGCCGCGCCGAGTCACTGAAGTGTTCGCACATTCAGCAACAGGCTATAAATCTAATGAAACAGAAAATCTAGAACAGGCATAACTCTTTCAAAGCACGAATCTCACCACGAAGCGTTTCGCTTTCACGGAGGTCACGGAGAAGATCGTAGAGCAAAAGATTAAAATGTTTGATGACGAGCCTTTTACTATTGCTTTTGTTCTAGCTGTTGCTTTTCTTCGTGTAGCGTAGCGCTCCGTGTCCTCCGTGGTGAATAGCTTTTGTCCAGAAACGATTTAGCGAACGCTGAAAGTATCGTATAAGCATAACTTTTTTAAAAGCATTAATCTCACCCCGTAGCGCTTCGCTTTCACGAAGAACACGGAGGTAAAGCTCAAGCGCTTAAACGGCTTGAGCAGTTACCTTTGTGCGTACTCTTAGCGTCTTTGATGGTGAGACGAGTGCTAAATCATTCTTCTATTTACAGCACGCCGCGTCGTTTTTGGTCACGCTCTATCGACTCAAACAGTGCGGTAAAGTTGCCTTCACCAAATCCTAAATTGTTTTTACGCTGGATGATCTCGATAAAAATTGGCCCAAATAGGTTTTTAGTGAAAATTTGCAGTAGATAACCGTCTTCGTCACCGTCGACTAAAATCTGATGATGCTTAATTCGTTCACGATCCTCGGTAACCTGAGGCAATTTTTCAAAGATGGTATCGTAATATTCAGGAATGATGTCTAAGGTCTGAATAGAGGAGCCTTCCATCGCGTCGAGTGAGCCCACGATATCACGGCTTCTAAAGGCAAGGTGTTGTACACCCGGGCCATCGTATTCACGTAGATACTCATCAATCTGGTTCTTATCGCTGCCTTTACCTTCATTAATTGGAATACAGAAACTGCCATCTGGCGAACGCAGAGCGTATGAGATAAGCGCTGTTTGTGAGCCTTTAATGTCGAAGTAGCGTACTTCAGTAAAACCAAAAATGTCTTTATAGAAATTTGACCAGTGCTCCATGGTGCCTTTGTAGACATTATTGGTGAGGTGGTCGACTTCGATAAAGCCTTTCTCCTGAACAATGACTTGTTCGTCCAAATCCTCAAAATCGGTGGCATAGATATTGTCGGTTTCACCAAAGGTGTCGATGAAATAGATAAGGCTATCGCCAATGCCGTAAATTGCGGGATAAGGCATGTCTTTGGCTGCATCGTCAGCAGGTTTAGCGCCACGCGCAACCGCACCTTCAAAAGCCAATTGGGCGTCTTCAACGCGCCAGCCCATAGAGCAAATTGCTGGGCCATGGCTTTTGGCAAACTCGGCAGAAAAACCTTTACGTTCGGTATTCAACAGAAAGTTAATGTCATTTTGTTTGTAGTACAAAATCTCTTTAGATTTTGACTTTTTCAGCAATGAAAAACCGAAATCAATAAAGACCTGATGCATATAGTCTTGTTCAGGTGTGGCAAACTCGGTGAATTCGATGCCGAGTAAGCCTAGTGGGTTTTGTTCGCTTGCCATTGTAATGTCCTCTGTCAATTTGATGCTACATACCAGCCACTCTATTGGTGGCCTTAATTCATGAACTATCGCGTTAGCTTTCAATCCAAGAACGGTTGTAGTCGTTGCTCATGCAATGCTTTACATGTTCCGTGAGTTTGAGTGGGGCGAAGGTATCGACCATCACTGCGTATTCGTAGGTTTCGGTTTTACCAATAGAGGCTTCAGTACGGCCTGGTTGAGGTCCGTGAGGCACGCCTTTTTGGTGTAGTGTCATATAACCCGCTTCAATGCCTGTACGGCTCATAAAGTCGCCATCGACGTAATAGAGCACTTCATCACTGTCGATATTGCTGTGATAGTAAGGTGCAGGTATAGACTGCGGGTGAAAGTCGTACGGGCGTGGTACAAAATTGCAGATAACAAAGTTGTGTGCGGTAAATACGAGGTGGTCCGATGGTGGCAGGTGGATTTTACCCACTTTAGGGGCGTATTCCTGGATATTAAAGGCCCATGGGTACACACAGCCGTCCCAGCCGACTAAATCAAATGGGTGCCATTCAAGTGATGTCAGTTGATACTTATCACCAAATTTACACACTAACGGGAAGTCGCCTTGCTCTACGATGGCTTCTTGTAACTCGGGCGTGCGGATATCGCGCTCACAGTAGGGAGCCGATTCAAGCATCTGGCCGTATTCGTTACGAAAATGCTTTGGCACCTCAACCATGGTTGATGACTCAATAACAAACAGTCTTACATTGCTGTAATCATCGAATGTTAACTGATAAGTTGTGCCGCGAGGGATCACTAGGTAGTCCCACTTTTTAACGCTAAGTGCGCCATACTCACTATAGAGTGTACCTTCACCTTCATGAACAAATACCACTTCGTCTGCATAGGCATTACGATAAAACTCGCAGGTATCTTCAGTAACATTTGCCGTGTACATGGACACATCATTATTAAAGAAGATTTTATTGCGGCTATTAAAAAAATTACCACAGCAGTCTGCTAACTTTGTGTCGAGTTTATAGTTCTGTACTAATGAGTCTTGCCAGTCTTCGCCATGAGATAGCATGTAAGGGCTAACAGCAAGCGCCTTGGTCGGCATATTGTGGTGATACTTATTCGAGTAGATATTGGAAAAGCCATGAGTGGAGAACAACTCTTCACGGTAGAGTTCTCCATTGTCTTTTTTGAATGTGATATGTCGCTTAGCGGGAATAGTTCCTTGCTTCACATAAAATGGCATATTCGCTTTCCTTCAGTGTGCTAGGGCACTTATCTAGGTTGTAATGTGATCTAGCTTCAATTTAGTTGCTTAAACAAACAAAAAAAAGAATAATAATTGGCTTAACATCATCTAAATATTGGATGGTATGTTTTGGTTTACGCAAAGGAAGCAATATGCGAATCGATGTTGATGCGTTTAAAGTACTGCAGGTTTTAGTCGAAGAGGGCAGCTTTGCTAAGGCTGCAGAGCGTTTACATAAGGCTCAGTCTGCAGTGAGTTACCAGGTTAAAAAGCTTGAGCAACACCTTGGCGTAAATCTTTTTTGTCGCGACCAGTATCGAGCAGAATTAACACCTGAGGGCAAAGTTATCTTGGCTGAAGGGCAAAGGTTACTGCAGTACCTTGCCAATATTGAGCATTTAGCGAGTCGCTTTAGTGAAGGCTGGGAGCCTAAACTTGAGATGGTTATCGACGGCGCTTTGCCAATGAAACCTATTATGCGCGCGTTAAAACGTCTTGCTGAGTTACAGATCCCTACCAAAGTCCAGCTCAACATGGAGTTTCTAGGCGGCGTACAGGATAGGTTTGAGCGCGACAGTGCCGATTTAATGTTGGTGAAAGATTATCGAACGGGGCCAAGTTATCGGCCGCAAGCCTTACCTGATATTACTAGTGTTTTAGTTGTTGCTGCAGACCATCTATTGGCAAATGAGAAAAAACTGAGTCTGTTTGAGCTACAACAGCACGTAGAATTAACCATTGAAGACTCCTCATCAGATAAACACTATCGAGATGAACTGCAGTTTGGTGGCGATAAGGTGTTTTATCTCTCAGGGTTTATTATGAAAAAAAATGCACTGTTAATGGGCTTAGGTTTTGGTTGGATGCCTGACTTTTTGATTGAATCAGAGCTTAAAAGCGGTGAACTGGTAGAAGTGGATTTTAATGGGGGGAATCGTTACAGCTTTACTCCTCAGCTAGTGTCGACCATGGAGCGACCGCTTGGCCGAGCAGGGCGCTTATTTACCGACCTGATTATGGAAGAGTTTGCTTGTGAAAAACATCACATCTAATGATTGGGATCACGTTAACTGACCTGATTGCAGAATGAATAGATAAATGCAGATTATCGGTAGCGTTTTGCACTCAACACACGTTTGTATTTGGCTGCAGTAAAAAGCTTTATTGGCTATCGAACTCATTCGCTAGTACATGCAGGTTAGGTTTGCTACAGATTAAGCTATTGATTTATTTTGGTATTTAAGTGGCATTTAAGCGGTTTTGTCGTGGTGTGACGTTAAGTTTGGGTTCAGTTTACTTAGATTAGAATAACCTTCATCGAACTTGGTACAGCATATGCAACGTTAAAGACATCGCCTTTCGGGCTGGTATTTAACGTAATGCCATGCAAGTAGCTATGCAAACATTTATGTAAAAATTTATGCAAATAGCTATGTTAGTTGGAGGTTTAAATGAAGAGCTCAATTTTGCAAGGTTACCTAGCGAGCCTATATTCCAAGTATGCAACGGATCTAAAACTCGGTGTTCACTATGTTTCCGATCTGCGTTTACAAGAGTTTGTGGCAGATCTCGAAGCCGACGGTATCTTGTTAACGTCATTTGATTGGGCTGAGTGGTATCAAAACAGCTATATGGTCGACAGGCCAGAGTGTATTGCTGAAGCATCATTTTACGAATGCCAGCTATTGTTAACGGCAATGGCGCGTATCGATAGCTTTAGTCCTGGTATTTTAAGTAATATGCGTTGCCAAGGCGTATTAATTGCCATTGTAGAACGTTTCCAAAGTTTGAATTATCATGCAGCGGTGTAATTCCAATTGCTAAAACGATAAATCAAGATATTAAAAGAGCCGCATTAAGCGGCTCTTGTTATTCTAGTTACTCTTGTTGCTCTTAACAGAACAAGGGAGAAATTAGCCCTCGAAAGGCACAGGCCTTGGGGTGTTTTTATTCGATGGCGGTAAAATAGGTAGCACGATTTGTGGCTGCTCACCTGTCAGTGAATTTAAGAATGCCACCATCTCTTTAACTTCTTTATCAGACAGCTTTTGACCTAGTTGAATATCAGCCATGGTGTTAACTGCTTCTTCAAGTTCCCAAACACTGCCATCGTGGAAGTACGGGTAGGTAAGTTCGATATTACGTAGTGTTGGCACCTTAAATACAAACTTATCAGCTTCTTTGCCTGTTACAGCCTTTCTGCCTTCAGCTGGGTTATCGGTGTGGAATGGTTTAACAAGACCCATTTTCATATACATAGTGCCGCCAACAGCAGGACCGTTGTGACAGCTTACACAGCCTTTATCTTTAAATAACTGGTAACCGGCTTTTGCTTGCTCGCTAATCGCGTCTTTATCACCCTGAAGGTATAGATCGAATGGCGCGTTTGGCGTGACTAAGGTTTTTTCAAATTCTGCTATCGCATCGGTGATCATATCCATGCTGATAGTTTTTGAGTCATAGACGGTTTCAAAGCGTGCTTGGTATGCAGGCATAGAGCGTACGGTATCGACTGCAAGTTCATGGGTAAAGCCCATCTCTTTAGGGTTAGCGATTGGGCCCGCAGCTTGCTCTTTAAGATCTTTCGCTCTGCCATCCCAAAATTGTGCTAGTCCATATTCGGCGTTTAGAACAGTAGGTGAGTTGATTGGACCTTCTTGCCAGTTGTGACCAATTGATGTTGGTAACGCATCAACGCCGCCAGTAGATAAGTTGTGGCATGAATTACATGAAATAAAGCCTGATTTAGATAATCTTGGTTCGAAGAATAACATCTTACCGAGCTCAACTTTTTCAGGGTTAGTAATAACCGCCGCAGGAATGATTTCAATGGGCTCACTGGATGCATTTGAGCTAACAGACAAAGTAGAAAGAAGAGCGATAGAGAGCAAACTAAGCTTATTCATTTTAGCCTCAATTAAACATTACAATTTATAGGGTTAATTTAAGAGGCGATAATAATGTAGTTTTATAAAATAAGGTAACGCTTTGTTTCGATTAGGACTATCGTTGATTTGGATTGATAATTTGAGAGGTTGGTCGCAGACAGACTACCTAATGTTAGGTAGGTTTGGTAGTTCTTCATCTGATTGTGTTGATTTTAATTTTCGGGCGACCCTAATAACAGCTAAAACCGTTTAACCTTCACCACTGTTTTACGGCTTTTTATTTTAATTCCCCATTAAAACCTTTCTATCGCATCTGCGACGGCGCTGATTTCAATACGACTGACGCTGTTTTAGACTGACGCTGTTTGAGATAGGGTCTATTTTGATAGAGGCTGTGCTAGATAGGGCCTATTTTAGCCTGGAAGGCTAGATTTTTGGCGTTATTGTGGGGATTGACTAAAATCTTGGATAGGTTTAAAAACGCGGTCATCGGACTCTTAGCTTTGAAAAGTAGCTTTGAACAGCAGCTTTGAGTACAGGTGTGTGGCGTTGAATATAGAAAAGGCAAGGTGTGAAAACGAGTCTTTGCGTTTTGAGATACAAGAGCACGGCTTGGGCAGGCTTTTTTAAAAGGCAGGCTAAAGCTGCTGTGTGCCTATTGGCTTTATGCTGTGCCGGTGGAGCTTATGCCGATACCCTGTATTTGACTTCTGTTCATTGGCCCCCTTTCTCGGGAGGGCAATTAAAACATCAAGGCGCATGTATTGCTGTGACTCGAGCGGCGCTAAAAGCGGTAGGCCATAATGTTGTTGTAGATTTCTACCCATGGAGTCGAGCGGTGAGAATGGCATCACGTAATAATTCTAAGTACCTTGGTTACCTTCCTGAATATGCATATCCAACAGATAAGTTTGTTTTTTCTGAGTCTATGGGGCGAAGTGGCTTAGGTTTAGTAGAGCAAAAGTCCCATCCTATCAGCTGGACGCAGCAGAGCGACTTGAATCACTATACTATCGGAGTGGTTGAAGGTTATGTCAATACTCCAGAACTGGATGGGATGATGGCACAAGGAGTGCAGCCTTTTGAGGCGGTGGCATCGGATCAACATAATGTGAACAAGGTGGTTACTGGTCGAATCGACGGTGCGATAATTGATGAGCATGTTCTGCAGTATATTTTGGCGCAACCGAATATGAAGGCGCTAAAGCATAAACTGCAATTTAATAAGAAGCTTTTGACCTATAAAGAGTTATTTATCGCATTTAAAAATAATGAAGCGGGGCGTAAATGGCGTGAGCGATTTAATCAAGGTCTTAGCAAAATTGATGTGAAGGCTATTCTAGAAAAAAATATGGTTCAGTGATGTTATTTATCTGAGTTAACCGGTATGAAACCTCAAGTCTTTTTCTCCCCAAATCGTCTTTATTAAAATACTTATTTATTAAAAACAGTCTTTATTAAAAGTCTTCTTTATCAAACTATCAATGAGAACAAATGAAATCAGCGACTTTTGGGCCACATCGCTGAGCAGTTAGCTCCTACATGATGAATGATATTGAGCGAAATCAAAGCCTGACAGGTTCGCCTTGAATGCGTAAAAGCTTGCTCAATATTATTGAGCAAGCTTAGTTAACTTTTTTCATTAGTTAACTGATTACACAAGATAAGCATTCAAGATAGATTTGAGTTTCGACTCGCCACAAAAACCTTGCTGCAATACCTATTACTTAACAAGATCATTAGGCCTTTGCCACTACGGTTTGGCCGATAGGGGTTAAACTCAATATCGCTAATTTGAGATGTTGCAAAGCAAATGGGATCCCGATAATCGTGACCGCACAAGCTAATGCATGAGCAATGTGCCCGATAGCTAGCCAGATCCCAAAAAATAGGAACCAGATAATATTACCCACCATGCCAAATGCGCCGGTACCTATATCTTCACTGCCCGTTAGTGTGCGTCTATTGATTGAATCTTGTCCAAATGGCCAGAATGTCATTTCACCTATTACAAAGCAGGCTCTACCGAAGGGAATGCCGATAATACTGATAAAACACAGTAGCCCTACAAACCACCATGCTAGACCCATAACAAAACCACCTAAAACAAACCAAGCAATATTAAACACTAAACGTAGTACTGCCATTAACGGCTCCTTAATTTTCATTCCCTCTTTAGGGTATGTTTTTATCTAAGCGATTTTCGTGCCAACATGTAAGCTATTGTATTTAAGCGTTTTTAATTGTAATTTGCTAGTGAGTAGAAAGTATCGGTAAGCCTTTTGACTAATAATTAGTGATTTTTACATTGAGTCTTCAGCAGGCTTACTTTGCGGCTATGAGCAAAAATTGAGTTGTTGCTACTTTTAATCCTGTGGATAGGTTATTAATTCTCTTACCTCAAATGGGGCAAAGGTTTAGAATAGACTGGGAAAAATTATTAATTAACCGTCAGGGATCTGAGTGAGTACTTCTTTGTTAGCTAACACACCGGTAGAAACCATCTCTTTTAATGGCAATCATGTTTATGTGAAACGTGACGATCTGTTAAGTGAGGCATTTTCTGGAAATAAAGCGCGTAAATTTGCCTATTTTCTTGATAATGAATTTCCAGGTAAGTCTGGTTTAGTCGGCCATGGCTCGCCTGTAGCCAATTCTCTGTATTCGATGTCGGCATTAGCCAAAATTAAGGGATTAAGGCTCGATTTTTATGTCGACCATATTGCGGAACAGGTATTGAGCTCGACGGTTGGTAACTATGCCGCGGCCATCGCTAACGGTGCGAATGTCATTGATGTGTCAACGTTGTCGGATAGGCAAGATTTGAGCTGTATTGAGTATATTGAGCAACATGTTTTACCCCATCATGATGAACTACTGTTTGTTCCTGAAGGAGGGCGCTGTGAATATGCACGCTATGGGGTACATAAATTGGCACAAGAAGTGGTTGATTGGTGTGCGAGTGAGCAGCTAAGTGAGTTACGAGTGTTTCTCCCCTCGGGAACGGGCACAACGGCGGTATTTTTAAGTGAATATATGGCGTTATATGCGCCACACATCGAAGTATTAACGTGCGCCTGTGTCGGTGATAACGATTATCTAAAACAGCAGTTTAGGCTTCTTGTGAGTAATGAGCAATTACACCCTAGGATTGTTGATATAGGCAAAAAATATCATTTTGGTAAGCTGTATAAGCCTTTTTACGATATGTATAACAAGGTGTCAGAGTCAGGTATTGAGTTTGAACTACTTTACGATCCACTTGGCTGGATGTGTGTTGAAAAACTACTTGATACAGAGCCGTGCTTACCAATGCTTTATATTCACCAAGGCGGGTTACTCGGTAATGCAACTATGCTCCCCAGATATAAACGTAAATACAGCTTCTGAGATATAAACGTAAATATGACTGGTAAGATTTAAAGATTTAGCGGTAACAGACGCTTTGGAATATGAGTTAGGAAGAGATTATTCCATTTGGTTAGGCTAGATACCTTTCAGTTAAGTAAAGCAGTTAGGTAAAGCCTAAACCAAATGAATGTGACTAAATAGCTGAGTAGATGTGTCAGTCCTATTCGTTTGCCTATGAAGACAAACATTCGATACGAGTGAGAGGAGGTGTATCGAAGAGTCAGTTTTTACTATTTTAGCTTATTTATTGCTAGACAATAACCATTTCATAAATTGAAGCGCTTCAGTACGCTTAGAAAATGTTTGTCTATTTTTGCCTTGACTGTCAGTAAAGGCGATTGATGTTTTGTTGACTGAAATAGAATCAACTGGAAAGTTAACTGTAATTTCATGTCCATTTACTTGGTATGACATATGCCACACTCCTTTTATTTTAAGCTACCTAATACAGGTAGTGCTTTTTAACAATAAGATATCCTTAGCATTTTTGCGAAAGATGAATTTTAAGTTCTATTCGAGATTACTCATCTTTTAATGCTTATACAAGTCGCTTGCGTTTAATTATGTATGTGAATGTGTTTGCGATGTCACAAATTTCACATATAAACAAGCTGCTTAGCAGTTAAGCATAATGTTATGACAGTAGCATGACTGTAATAAAGATGATTTTAACCAGTTGAGATAACGCTTATGTGGGGATCAAACGACAAGTCGTGGATTTTACAAAAAGGCGGTGATTTCTATCTAAAAGGGTCTATCTGAAAAACTGAGCGAATTATATTCAGTGTGGTTTTAATGTCAAGCCTTTAATTGAACAATTTCTGCTTTTTTTACACTCAATTGAGTGTTAACAGTGGGTTAAAGTTTGCTAAGGTGTGTAGCACTTGTTCTGCTAGCGCAAGGAATCGTCCTTCTAATGGAGTCTTCATGTTACGGTTTACCTCAGTTTTAGTCTTATTTATCGCACTTATCGCTCCTTTTGTTGCACATAGTACGGGCGTTATCACGGCTGCGCAGCAACCAGCCAAGGATCCCCAGACACTATCTGCCAAAGAAGAGTTATACGATTATAAAGACAGCTTATTTCGAGATACCCCAAGGGGGACGCTGGCAGGATTTTTCGAAGCCGCATTTGAGCAAAATTATGATAAAGCGGCTAAGTATTTGGACTTACGATACTTACCTGATGGAATGAATGCCGAGCAGGGGCCTGAATATGCCAAGCAGCTGATAGCCATCATTGAACGAAATCTTTGGGTTAACCTGCAAGAGATAAATGATACCCCAAATGGTAGAAGTGGAGACCAACTGCCAAATTATCGTGATGCCTTTGGCAGAGTAGAGATTAAAGGCAGTGAGATAACGCTCTTGTTGCAAAAGGTACCAAGTAAGCAGCTTGGTTCTATTTGGAAAGTGTCTAATGCCACGGTTGCAAAAGTGCCGTTGCTTTATAGTGAACTCGGTTATGGCCCTGTCGTTGAGTGGTTTGTAACACATATTCCCGAGGGGCACCTGTTTAAGCTGAACCTGTGGGAGTGGGCATTACTGGTTTGTTATTTGATACTAGCCTTGCTGGTGGTCACTCCGATTACATGGATTGCTAAAAAGTTTATTTTACGCAGCGGTTATCAGTACAAAGAGGATGTTGCTTCTCTAGTCGTTGGTCCATTTAGGTTGTTAGCTGCATTACTGCTTGTTAGAGGCTGGATGTCGCACACAACACTTTCTGCAAATGTTATTGAGATAGTCAATACAGGCGTTTTGCTGCTTATTGCGGTCATCTGGTTTATCTGGTCTCTGACTGACGTGGTTCAAAATAGCTTACGGCTTCGATGGATTAACCGTGGTAATAGTGAAACGGCGTCATTATTAAGGCCGCTTGCCAATTTCACTCGAGTGATCCTCGTAATGCTATCGGTGCTTATTTGGCTTGAACATTTAGGCTTTGATGCTTCAACTATTCTTGCTGGTTTAGGCATTGGTGGTATTGCCGTTGCGTTAGCGTCTAAACAGACGATTGAAAACTTTATCGGTACTATCACCTTGTATTCCTCTGCGCCCATTAAGGTGGGTAACATAGGACGGTTTGGCAGTATTACTGGCACGGTTGAAGAGATAGGGCTCAGGTGCACTCGAATACGGACGATTGAACGCTCGGTGATTAATGTGCCGAATGCTCGATTATCTGAAATGGATATCGAGAATATCTCTGAGCGAGAAAAAATAAGACTAAAAACAGATATCCGTTTGGATTATCGCACCACAACCGAGCAGATCCATAATATTATTGATGATATCCGTACCTTGCTTGAGCAACATGAGAAAGTAGAGGAGAGCCCGCTCAGGGTTACGTTTAAAGGTTTTGGCTTGTATGGTTTGCAATTAAATGTATTTGCTTATATTGGCACCACTGACTTTGCCGAGTTTCAGTTAGTTTCAGAAGAACTTCATTTTGGCATTATGAATATTGTCGCTGAACATGGCTCAAGAATAGTGCCTGTGGTACCTGTTGCTGCGGCTCAGGGCTAGCTTAAGGTTCTACACTATTTTTCTAAACTATATCTAAGCTATTTTTAAACAATGGTCCCGCTCTGCACTATGATGCTCGCGCAATAAAAAAGGTCACTTAAAGTGACCTTTTTTATTGCTGATTGACAGTAAGCATCATTAATAAATGAGCTCTCCAATTGGATTGAGTATTTTGCTAATACCTTTAGTAAAATGCAGCGGAGCATCGACAACCGTGTAGCATAAACAGCCTGTCATTGATTTAGGCGAGTGTTGATGGTTAGCATCTAACTCAATAAAATCACCAGGTACATATTGACTAAACTCATCTTCAAAAGTCCCCTCAAGAAGCAAAGTTATCTCCTGACCTGTATGGGTGTGTTCAGGGATCTCACCGTCTGCATCGATATGCAATAAACTTGCTCTAGCACTGCCTTCATCAGCATCGAGTCGCATACGGCTTATCTTGCCAAATCCACTCCATGATTTCCCCGCTTGTTGCTTAAAAGCGCGCGGTAGTGCAAATTTAACCCCCTTAACTTCAACGACGGTTTTTGAATCATTACTTGTTTTGGTTGTGACATTTATGACTGGGGCTAATCTTGTAATTTGATTTAGCATGTCGCTAAAATCCATCGATGCAAAAGCTCCAGCTTCAGAGTTTGCAGACGTAGCTAAACTCATTTGAGCTTGTTGTTCGGTGTAGTTTTTTAGTTTTTTATTACACACAGCACATAGTTCACAATGAGCCGAAACGGCGGTTGCTAAGCCTAAATGTAGTTGTCCCTGTGCATGCAAGATCAACATTTCATCTTTGGGGTGGAATTTAATCATAGTGTTTCTCCAAGATACCTTTCAGCTTGACGAGGCCTAACCTAAGTCGTGACTTTACCGTTCCTAACGGTACGCTCAATTTACTCGCAAGTTCTTGTTGGCTTAGCTCTTGTAAATATATTCCCTTGACCACTTGTCTTTGAAGAGGTGGTAAGTCGTCTACGTGTTTTAATAACTTGGCAGTAAGTATGTGATCTTCATGCTCGCAGGCTTCAGCAGAGTCAAATACAGGCCAAATATCATCTGCAAAAGTGTCTTCTTTGTTGTGTTGAACTTTACGCAACATATCAAAGCAGCGATTTCGCATGATAGTAAATACCCAGGTGGTAATTGAACCTTTCTCAGCGTTAAAGAGGTGCGCTTTGGTCCATACGGTTGTCATGGTTTCTTGCACTAAATCCATGGCAAGACCTTGGGTTGAAAGCTTTTGGCTGCCAAAGTTTAAAATCTTGGGCGCAAAATAACTAAATAAGTGCGCATAGGCTTGCTTGTCACGATCAGTGGCAACGTTAACGAGATGTTCTGTGAGCTGAGCTAGCAGATCGTCTGGGTTGGTATTATCCATAGTTTGCTTAGTTTGCTGAACATAAGCTTTATCATAACCACTTTGGTAACGTTGTGATTGAATATTTTGCATTATTCTCACTCTGTTATGAAAAGGGCACTATTAGTTAGTTGTTAATCAATAGTTGCCGATCAAGATGTTTTAGATAGATACGGAAAGGATTAAAAATAGGATCAATTTATTTTATGACATCGTTTATCATTGATAAGGCTAACAGGTGATCCTTGGCTGCAATACAGTACTGTTTGTCCGCTAGAGGCAGTGGCAAAATCTCGAGCCATCTCTGGCAGACCCATGTTAGGTCGTTAAAATTTTCATTTTTATAATGTCGCAAATGTTCTGGATATTCAGTTAATATCTCTTTTAATATTGTCGTGTACTTTTTTTGTTGCTCTTCTACAGGCTGCGAGTGCCATGAAGGCAGCAAGGTAACCTGTCCTTTTTTTAGTCCGTCAGCCTCTATGACATAAGTGCCGAGCTCAAAGCGCTTAATGCCTTTTATGGTTACCCCTAGTAACCCCCCCTCTAAGGTTTCGAAGTCCACTATTTTGCAAAGGGTTCCCAAGGGGAGCAAGGTTTTGTTATCAATGTCTAACATACAAGCACCGAACCCAGAGTTATCTAGCAATGATTCTTTAACGAGCCGTAGGTATCTAGGTTCGAAAATTCGTAGCTGAGTAAAGCCACCGGGTAAAATACATATTTGGAGAGGGAAAAGTGGTAATTTCATGATAATTGATGCCTTAGGAAACTAATGTCCTATACGGCATTACCCATTTCTTCGATCAATTTTTTAGCAGACTTTCTGCGCTTTAAACATAAATAACTTAGCAGCGTTATCAGTTTGTCTGATGATGTTGATATTTAGATCGCTTTTCTGTGGCATAGACAAATGATTTAAGCGTATAAATCATTATAATCATAGGCAAAGAATTATAGATTAAGGGATGCTCATGGCTCAAATGTTGGCAAGTGTCGATCAACGAACCAAGCTGGTCGGTGAAAATCGTCTCGAGTTATTATTATTTCGAATAAGTGCGACTCAGCTGTTTGCCATTAACGTTTTTAAGGTCAAGGAAGTCGTTAAAGTACCACCTCTAAGTGCAATGCCTGGTAGCCACAGTAGTATTATTGGCGTCGCGAACCTTCGAGGTCTATCTATACCCGTTATTGATTTACGTAAGGCGATAGGGTTTCGTCCGTCAGTCATACAGCCTGAGAGTAATCTTATCGTTACTGAGTATAACCGCTCGGTACAAGGCTTTTTAGTGGATAAAGTCGAGCATATCGTTAATCTGACTTGGGGGGATATTATACCGCCACCAAAAACGGTTGGACGAGATAATTATTTAACTGCAATAACGCGAATTGAGTACCAAGATAAGCAAGAGTTGGTGTCAATAATCGATGTTGAAAAAGTGCTTGCTGAGATTATACATTACGACATTAGATTATCGGATGGTGTGCTCGATGAGCAACTGTTGCCGTCAATGAGCGGGCGTAAAGTACTGATTGCCGATGACTCTGCTACGGCAAGAAGGCAGGTACGTGAGACGCTTGAGCAGCTAGGGATTGAAGTCATTGAGGCCTCTGATGGCCTTGTGGCACTCAATCAGCTAAAAAAATGGTGTGACGAAGGCAAAGTGATAACCGATCACATTTTAATGCTGATCACCGATGCTGAAATGCCCGAAATGGATGGATATAAGCTCACTCATGAAGTGCGCAGCGATAAACGTATGGCAGACTTGTTTATTACGTTAAATACCTCATTGAGTGGTAGCTTTAATAATGCGATGGTCGAGAAAGTCGGTTGTAATCGATTTATTTCAAAATTTCAACCGGACTTACTCGTAGAAGTGGTGCAGGATAAATTAAGAGAGACATTAATGGGCTAGTTTCAGCTAGTGCAATCGAGCACTAAGATTAACAAGTTTGCTTGTTAGTCTGCGTGCTCTTCTCTTAAGTCGCCCAATACTTGCTTTTTTAGCTCTGGTACGGCGGCGATATTAATTTGTGCGATACGAACGGCAAAACCGAATCTCTCTTTACCCACGATGGCGACAACATCTTCTAAAAACCGTTTATCTAAGGTGAATTGTTTGGCATAAAATGCGATGGCCTGGCTTACTGAGCGATAATTAACGCCATCGAAACTAAATGAGGCATCATAGCCGTAGTCATCAATTACTACACCGTTTAAACTTAACGGCCAGCCGCTATAATTGACTCTGTCTCGGGCGATTTCATACATCATCCAGCCGCTCTTTTTAAAGCCACCAAAGACTTTATCTTCAAACTCTGACTCTTCAAGTTCTTGCTTGGTCCAATTGACCCCAATGGCTAAGTGCTTCTCATAGATCCGCATTAACTCGTCTTTAACGGCCATTTTACAGTCCCAAATAGAGGTGAGCTTATGCTGTTTAGCCAGCCTTAAGCATTCGCTACAGCAAGGAACTGTTAGGGAAGGGTGCGGAGTATAGGTTTCTTTTAGATAGCCCCACTCTTGATTGCTTGGCTCGCCACAAAACCAGCAATGATGTCTGCGATCAAACGGGATATCGATTAATGGGGTTATCTGCGACACGGGATATTTTCCTTCATGATAAAACAAAGCGCACAATGGATTAGATTGTGCGCTTTGATGTAGCAATAACTTGGTCAGTACAAAAAGAGGTTGTTTATTACTCTTTTTCAACATCGACTAGCGATGTAGCCAATACGATTGGGTCGACTTCTTGACAGTCTTGATCGGCAATCCAGTCAACGCCAATTAATACACCGTCGTCATTTAAATCACTCACCCAGAATTCTAAAAACTCTTCAAGAGTGATGGCTACTGCTTGGTAACCTTCCCATTCGTCAGTGCAGTGACTTTTGGCTTGAGCTTCTTCAGACCATAAAGGCATCACATCAGTGGCTTCGTATTCAGACGAGTCACAGACTACCCAACCTTCACCGGTTTCATCTTGAAGGCCCCAAACAACCTGGGATTGTTTTACGTTATTGATGAAACTTTCTACTGCTGGAGTCATTTCAGTCATGATTAATCTCTTGTTTGGTTAGGTGTAAATAAGCCATATTTCAATGTGTATTAGTCTGCAACTGGCTTAGCATTTTAGCAAGTCATTTAAGGTAATTATCTCTAGCTGAATATAGCAACAGTATCTTATATCAGCGACTTTAGGTCGCAATTTAAGCATTTGCTACACATTCGTCATTTCGGCGTAATATTAGCGTGAATTTAGTCTATATTATGCTGCTAGCATAGTATGCTATTTTACAAGGCTTGCTAAAACCTCGCGAAAACTCTTAAGAAGTCACTCAAGGCTCAATGCTTGAATGAATTTCAGCCAAGATGAAGCGAGTTTAAGGTAAGTTTAATCAAGCCACGTCATTTTGTACGTTACAGTCATTCATTTTGGGAGTCTTCTATTGTTTAAATCAATCCCCCTGGCTACAGCGCTTCTACTTACAAGTTCAGCTGTATACGCAACGTCTGAACAGCCTAATTGGGCAAGCTGTGTTGCTGAGCTACAACAAACCGCAAAAGCTCAAGGTATATCACAACACACTATCGATACGACGTTGGCAAACGTTAAATACGTGCCAAGAGTCATAGAGCTTGATCAAAAACAACCAGAGTTTAGCCAGTCGTTTGAGAACTACTTTACTAAACGTGTTACCGATTGGCGTGTGGAGCAAGGTCGCAAGCTCTATCAAGAACATAAGGTCTTGTTAGATAAACTGGCAAAAGAGTACGGCATTCCGCCTCAATATCTTTTAGCATTTTGGGGGCTAGAAACGAATTTTGGCTCCTATAAAGGCAAGATGTCAGTTCTTGATTCTTTAGCAACACTAGCCTGCGATCCTAGACGTAGTCAGTATTTCACTACCGAGTTAATGCAGGCGCTAAAGCTTAAAGAGCGCTATAACTTTGCTGAAACAGACATGGTCGGCTCGTGGGCTGGTGCTATGGGTCATACACAATTTATGCCTTCTGCTTATGCAAAATATGCGGTTGACGGTAATGGGGATGGTAAAGCTGACCTGTGGAATAGCACCGAAGATGCGTTGACCTCAGCTGCTAACTTTTTACAAAATCTTGGTTGGAAGCGCAATGAGCGTTGGGGGAGGGAAGTCACCTTGCCAGCCAACTTCTCTTATGCCCATTTGGGTAAGGCTGAAGCGCAGCCTCTTGTTCGATGGGCCGAACTGGGTATTACTCAAACTAACGGCTCGCCGCTGAGTACACCCGACATGCAAGCTGCACTTTATTTACCATCAGGTCATACCGGCCCTGCATTTCTCGGCTACGACAATTTTGATGTGATTATGCGCTGGAATCGTTCGACATTTTATGCGATAGCGGTAGGCCATCTTGCTGATAGAATTAATGGTGCCGTAGCGTTAAAGGTTGCACCACCTAAGATGCCAAGCTTAAGTCGATCTCGCGTTAAAGAGCTACAAGTTCAACTTAATAGTTTAGGTTATGATGTTGGTAAGCCTGATGGCATATTGGGCGCTAAGTCTGTAAAAGGGCTGCAGGCTTACCAAAAGAGTCAAGGGCTTGTCGCCGATGGTTATCCTGATGAAGCGACTTTTAAGGCGCTGAAGGTTAAGTAAATTATCCGTTAAGTCAGTTATCAGTTAAGTCAGATACCGATTAAGTAAGCCAAAACTAAGTAAAGTAACCCCAGTTCAAAGTGAGTGAATTTATTTAATTTTGACAAAGATGTATTCAAAACGAATGCATCTTTATTTTATCTAGTTAGATAACACTAGAGGCTTAAGGCGAGTTTTGCTAAGCTGCGGCCACAAAATTAGAGTTAAGGAATACCATGAGCATTAAAGATGATTCAGTCGTGCAGTTTAACTACACATTACGTGATGAGCAGGGCGAAGTATTAGAAACCAATGAAGGTTTAGACCCTATTGCATACCTTCATGGCCATGACAACATGATGCCTGGTGTTGAAGATGCTCTGACCGGTAAAGACGTTGGTGCTAAATTCTCTGTAACGCTGCCTGCGAGTGAAACTTATGGTGAGCGAAATGACGATGCTGAGCAGCGTGTTTCTGTTAAGCACCTTCAAGGTGCGTCGGTATGGAAGCCAGGTATGCGTGCACTGATCAATACCGATGAAGGTCAACGTCAAGTCACTATTATTAAAGTGGGCAAGTTCATGGCAACTGTGGATGTTAACCACCCACTAGCAGGCCGTGAATTGACTTTCGATCTTGAAGTGATCGACGTACGTGATGCGACCAATGAAGAGATTGCTCATGGTCATGCCCACGGTAAAGGTGGTCACCACCACTAAGCTAGAAGCTGGCGCAATCGCAATCAGCCGTTCTGAGCCCAACATTGGTTGGGCTTTTTTGTTATTTTAAAACGTGTAGTTTAAAACATATTGTTTTAAACCTGTAGTTTTTAGAGATGCTACCCCTTATGATTATTCACTTTAGCGCCGGGAAATTGGTTGTTTCACCTTTTGAAATTCAAGTGCGTTTAGAAAATGGCTGTCAGCTATATGCTATGGTTGATGACATTAAATTTCACCAGGATGCTTTGATACTTGTTGCTGATGCTGGCGCAGTGCGGTGGAATATCAAATTAGATTCAACTGAGCAATTGCAACAAATAATGCAGGAGCTGGGGATCGGCGAATAAACTCATTCGCCAGTTCCGTTGAGCTTTACATGACTCTTTTGTAATTTATTATCGTTTCGATATTAGCCTCGACCATGAGCAGACATTAAATCCAATTCAGGCCCGTTGGGCACAATTCGGCTTGGGTTTATCGTGTCATGGCTAAAGTAATAATGTTGTTTAATATGCTCAAAATTAACGGTTTCAGCTATTTTTGGTAGCTGATAGATGTCTTTTAAATATCCCTGAAGGTTGGGGTAATCAACAATGCGTGTTTTATTGGTTTTAAAATGGCCAACATAAACAGCATCGAACCTAATTAGCGTGGTAAACAGCCTGATATCGGCTTCAGTGAGCTCTGACCCGGTTAAATAGCGTTTGTTTTCGAGTAACAATTCAATTTTATCTAGTGCATTAAACAGATCGTTATAAGCCTCATTGTAAGCCGTTTGCGTGGTAGCAAAACCTGCACGGTAAACGCCGTTATTAATTGCCGGGTAAATAAAGTCATTGAGCTCATTAATTTGTTGACGCAGATGTGCAGGGTAAAAATCTTTAGTGTTACCCGTTAAATGATCAAACTCGCTGTTTAACATGCGTATTATTTCTGATGATTCGTTACTGACAATCGTTTGGTTCTGTTTGTCCCATAATACGGGCACGGTAACGCGACCATTATAGTAGGCTTGGGCCTTTTGGTAGATCTGGTAAAGGTAGTCGGTTTGATTAAGTGTGTCTTTGTCTGCACCATCAATATGCTGGGCAAGCTCACTTTGTTTATCACCAGCAAATTCCCAGCCGTTACTGAGCATATGCGGTTCAACAATGCTCAGACTGATGATGTCTTCAAGACCTTTCAGTTTACGAAAAATGAGCGTTCTATGTGCCCAGGGGCAGGCCAGTGATACGTATAAATGATAACGATTCTTTTCGGCTTTAAAGGGGACAAGCCTTGAATCAATAGTCTGTTCATCGGCGGTGATCCAGTGACGAAAGCTTGACTCCTGGCGCTGAAATTGGCCATCGTTATCTTTAGTTGAGTACCATTGATCTACCCATCGTCCGTTTTGAAGAAGACCCATCTTGAATACCGCCTTATTTTTGATTATTCACCTAACAAGCTTATGTGCTAAATAGTGATAAATAAAGTCGATAAAATAGGATTAACCATTCTTAAACTGTGAACATAATTAAGGCTTTATGGTTTATAATTTTATCAGCTTGAGTTGTAAACTTGGGTCAGAGTCTGAGGGATCCCCACGAATTTAATAGCATGCTTGTGGATCCCGAACTAAGCCTTGCAGTGTCTTAATGGCCGTTCGCCAATGCGACTTCAGC